>JAZFRU010000386.1:0-4727 GCA_036445815.1 Acidobacteriota bacterium
TGGAAAGGCCGGTGCCTCGAATTCCACTCTCGAGTGCCTGGTAGAGGTTGACCCAGCCGAGGCTACTTTCTGACGAGGCGGGATTCTAGCATTTCTTTGCCTGCTTCATCCACCTGGTGGTCAATAAAAGTCAGATCGGTGGTCTTACTCCTTCCGGGGCGGCCGCGGGTTCGAGATGACGGCCTTGACCCTGGTCCTGGCGCCATCACCTCTCAAAGACTCCTTTAAAATTATAAGATGTCCTCAACGTCTTGCACAAACGGCCTTGCCGCCTGAGGGGGAAGACGCACATCCGAACGGCTTCTTATGCCACTGGGCCTTGAGGCGGCCTGAGAGCGGAAGGCAACCGTTCAGTTGAACAAACGGACTCCGAATCGATATACTCCCCACCCTTTAAAGCTGAGAAGATAAAGCCATGAAGATTGCAATCATCGGACTGCCCAACAGCGGCAAAACCACGGTCTTTAATGCCTTGACAGGGAAAACAGCTGAAACCGCTGCCTTTACTTCAGGCCGGTTTGAGCCCAACCTGGCCTCGGTCAAGGTGCCCGATCCCAGGCTGGAGACCCTCGCCAAAATCTATAAGCCCAAGAAACTCACGGCCGCTGAAGTGCAGTACGTCGATGTCAGCGGCTTCAAGGGAGAGACCGAGGGCAGCGAGCTGTCGGCCGAAATACTGGGTTATATCGGTACGGCTGACGCCTTACTGCATGTTGTCCGGGCCTTCGAGGACGACCGGGTCCCTCATCCCTCCGAAGTGATCAACCCCGAGGCCGACCTGGCCGGCGTTGATCTGGAACTCATTTTTTCTGATCTTGTGCTCATTGAAAAAAGGCTGGAACGGCTCAAGAAGGATCTGAAAAAGGCTTCGGGCCAGGAAAAGCCGGGTCTGATCACCGAACAGGAGCTCTTGCTCCGACTCAAGAATGCCCTCGAGGAAGAGAAGCCGATCCGAGACCTGGAACTCTCCTCATCGGAGGAAAAACTGATTCGAGGCTATTCACTCCTCTCCAAAAAGCCGGTTCTGGTGGTTCTGAATATCGGAGAGGAGCATCTCTCCTCCCCCCCTGGTCTGGAATACGCTCACTCAAACAGCCTGGTGGTGCCCCTGAGTGCCAGGATTGAAGAGGAGTTGACTCAGCTGGAGGAAGGGGATGCCCGTGAATTCATGGAAAGTCTCGGGATTGAACAACCCGCCAGAGATCGAGTCATTGCTTCATCCTACGCCCTGCTTGGACTGATCAGTTTTCTCACCGTCGGAGAGGACGAAGTACGGGCCTGGACGATTCCCCAGGGCGCCGTTGCCGCCGAAGCCGGAGGCGTCATCCATTCAGATATCGAGCGCGGATTCATCCGTGCAGAGGTCATCTCCTTTGAGGATCTGGTGGAATCCGGCAGCATGGCCAACGGCCGCAAACAGGGCCTGTTGAGACTTGAAGGCCGCCAGTACGTCCTCCAGGATGGTGATATCAGCCACTTTCTGTTCAACGTGTAACGGGATCGGGCGGAGTCAAAGGTTGGAGCCGGGGCTGCCCAGCAAAACCACGGTTTCGGCGTGGATCGTGTAAGTAAAACAGTCGAACAGGGCCATCGAGTGCAACTTGAATCCGGCATCCAGAAATGGCTTGAGATCTCGCGCCAAACTGGCATTGTCGCAGGCCAACCAGATCAGCGCCGTCGGGCTCCCTCGATCGGCCAGCAGCCGGGATAGATCCCCGGCGGCCGCCAAACCGAGCCCGTCTCGGGGAGGATCGCAGATCAGGATGTCCGGCAGGAGCACTTCATCTTCTCTGTTTCGAATAAACTCTCGTACATCGGCCTGGAGCGAATGCGCCGCCAGGGCAGGGTGGTTGAGCTGGAGCGCTGCCACGGCCGCAGCTTCCCCATCCACTGACCAGGTGGTAACCTGGCGTCCCGTGCCCGCTGCACGGCCGGGAAGGTCTGACAGGGCTCCCGCCCCACAGTAGAGATCCCATGCCGCCCACTCATTTTTCCGCTCCAGAGATGAGAACTCCGGCTGCTTGAGCAGGCTCCGCAAAGAATCCAGAATCTCCGCTCGATACAGGGAAAGGGCTTCAAAGTGGGGCTGTACGAATACCTGAGCACCCACCCGGAACGGCTCACACTCCGGATGGGGAACGTCGGCAAATCCCTGGTCATCGACCTGGATGCCGTTCCACTCCTTGACCAAAAGCTGCAGTGTCTTTTGCAGGGTTGATTTTTCCTGGGGTCTCCGACACGACAGGGTGCCCAGACTGAGAACCACGGCCTGGTTTCGCAGCAGGGTCGCTTCGAATTGCACATCCACCAGGCCGGCCCGGCGATACAATCGAGTCAGTTCATCGGTGGTGAGCTGGGCCAGCAAGGTCGAACGGGCGACCATCAAAGGAGGCGTCAGCAGCAGGCACTCCTCGCTGGAGACGACCTGGTGGGACCGCCGGGCGAAAAAACCAAGGGTCGCACCATCAAAATGCCAACGGGCCCTGACTCGGTATCCCAGGGGTCTGGCCTGGTGGCACCGAAGCAACCGTTCGGCATGGTCGATCTGCTGGGAAGACCAGCCTCCTATCCGCCGCAAGGTCTGGATCAACCACTGCTTCTTGAGGGTGAGCTGATCTTCCTGTGTCACGTGCTGCAGCTGGCATCCTCCACAGCGTTCCGCCTGAGAACAAGGGGGGTTCTGACGCATCTCCGATTGCTTGAGCAGGGTCTGGATGGTTCCCTCGGCCATTCGGCGGGTCTCCCGTTCCAGTCGGACGGTCACACACTCGCCGCCCAGGGCCCCTTCCACGAAAACCACCTTGCCGCCAGGAAGGCGGCCCACACCACGGCCGTCGGTAGCGGTATCGTGAAGCTCAACTTCAACGGCGGTGGTTTCGGCTTCGGCCATCGACACATCGTCGGATTCAGATTCGTTCATTCAATGTCTCCCTGACTTCTTAATCGGCGGGAATACTAAACCGGACTCGCAAGAAAAGCAATTGGGAAACATTTGCTGGACCTTGAGGCGACCTTCGATCAGGTGGCAAACCCAGTGTAGCGGCCGCTCTATGAGCGGCCTCGCTATCGCTCGCCCGCGTTTCACGTTCCAGGTTCCACGTTCCACGAAAGGGAATGTAGGGGTGCAAGGCCTTGCGCCCCACAAGACCCCCTTTATCAATGGCTTATATAGGGCGCACAGCCGTGCGTCCCTACTAACCAACCCCAGATCGTGGAGGCCGGAAGCCGCTCCTAGAGCGGCCGCTACAAGACCTCGCAACACTTGACGAGGTGACGGCACTGCAGTCACGATAGCAGAATGGCATTTATTTCTATGATTTCAGAGAGGGAGGCCACCGGCCTCCTCAAAGAGTATTATGACAAGAACCTTCAAACGGTCGGCAGAACCTCGGAAGTGGTGACGGCCCTGAGCCTGCGCCCTGAAGCCCTGCGCGTGAGCACGAACTTCCGCAGTACCACCCTTTTCGGAGCCTCCGATCTGGGACGGCGTCGAGAGGAGTTCATTGCCACCCTGATCTCGGACCTGGTTCAGTGCGGGTACTGAGCCGCCGGCCACGGAGAGTTTCTCCGTGAGGCAACCGGCGACTTGCAGGAGGTCCTGAATCTGACGAGTTGGCGAGAACATTTCCATGATCCCATGGACCGGACGCTGCTGGCCTATTCGGAAAAAATCACTTTTACCCCCGAGCAACTCACTCGGGGTGACCTGAATCTTCTCCGTGATGGGGGTTATTCGGAAAAGCAAGTGCTGGACATCGTCCTGGTGACGGCCTATCGCCACTACATCACCCGCATCGCCAACGGCACCGGCATTGAGATTGGAGCGGATCGGGTCGAAAGATCTATCCTGTCTCAATACACCTATGCCCACGATTCAGTGGTCACACCTCCGTCTCAGATAGGTGAACTTCCAGGTGACGGAGCCACCATCGGCCAGGTTCTGGAAAGTGCCGATGAGGGATTCTGGGTCGAGTCTCCCGATCTCTCGACAGTGGGAGCGAACCTGGAGAGGGAATGTCAACAATGGGAGCAACGAATCGGCTTTGTCCCGAATTGGCTCAGGGCCATTTCAAGGCATGAGGCATCGGCGGTGGCCGCCAGTGAATTTGCCCTTTACTGTACCTTTGGCGGCTCACCCCTGGGCAGCTCGCGCGAGCATCTGATCGGGTGTCTTGTCGCCTCGTTGCTGCGAACTCCCTACTTTTACTGCCTTCATGGAAGTTTTCTCAAAGAGCAGGAAACCTTCGGGGAACTCCTGGTCAATGTCGAGGGATGGCGGGAGGCAGATCTCTCGGAGCAGGACCAGGTCCTCCTGGATTTCTCGGAGCAGATGACCCGGAACGCCCATCAGGTGACTCAAGAAAAGGTGGATCGCCTGAAGGCCACCGGGTTTTCCGAATCCGAGGTACTGGATGTGATCGTTCTGACCAGTTTCCTGAACTGCTTTTGCCGTGTTGCCAACGCCCTGGGCGTGCCCCTGGATCCAGCTTCGAAAGCCTTCTATGAAGAATGCAAGCCGGCGTTCATGAGTAGAGAGGGCTAGTTCTTTACCACCAAGACACGGAGAAGAATTTCACCACAGAGACACAAAGACACAGAGAAGAGAATTCTTTCCCTTCTCATTTTCCTCCGATTTCAGCCAAACCAGAAAAGCAGGTCCGGAATGTGGGAGGGAAAGAAATATCTTAGTGGTATGGGGTCAGAACCCCGAAGGGGTGATGTTTAAT
>JAZFRU010000387.1:0-11083 GCA_036445815.1 Acidobacteriota bacterium
ATTTCTCACACCTTCTCTACTGCATCGGCGCCATGATCCGTCCTGACGGTGTTGCACTCCTTCAGCCTCCTCAACGTACCCTACAGTACGTTTGCGGGGGCTTCGGTCGCGCGCCTTGTCAGGCCGGCCCTCCCACCGCTTCGTAACGAGAAGGTGTGAGAAATCCGGGCTAGGCCCAGTCAGCCGGTTATGAAATTGAGTGAAGATGGCCCTGTTCTGTGGGGAGGGGAGGTCCTTCCTGGTTCTGCGTTATCTTCTGAAGTAGGGAGAGGGGCCAGGACCGCCTTGACCCCTTCCAGAACCTGAAGGGCCCAGCAGGCGAAACAATCCGGCAGTGCCGTTGCGCTGCAGCACCGCATCCACCTGATCCTGGGTCAGGAGACTCAGGAATCGGATCTTCAAGCGGGCCTGCGCTTCAAGTTTGGACACCGTGGCGGCCGCAGAGTGATTGGCGATAATTTCTGCCTGGAGTTGTGCAGAGGCAACATCTGAATTGAGGACGGCATTTTGGTAGGCTTGGTGAGCTTCACGAATTTCCGGACCGGGGCGTTCGGCTCCGTTTGTCTGTCGGAACTCTGCCAACAAGGCACGCAATTGCTCTTCCTGGTCTGAAGTCAGCTCAGGTGCACCAGCAGCCTGTAATCCGCCCTTGAGGCTTCTCAAAGGATTACGTTGAAATTGTCGTTCCTGTGCCCACAGGGAGCCTGTGATCATGAACAGGACTATAACGAAGACTGTTTTGCGACGGGTCATGGCAGTTCTCTCCTTTGAGTTTGATGAGTCGGATTGTCAATCTCATTCTATTAGAAAAAGTCCTGGAGTTCTCTCCAGAGTTTGTAAAGTTTTGTCAATCTCAGCAGGCTTCAGGGTCAAGAGCTTGAACGGCTCCTCAAATGGGGAGGAATAGGAATGGTGCCCGGTGAGGGACTCGAACCCCCGACTTCCTGGATGTAAACCAGGCGCTCTAACCAGCTGAGCTAACCGGGCGAAATGGCGAAGGGCGAGTATACAGTATATCGGGAGTCACGAAGGCCAGAACACAAAAAAGGGATGCCCCCAGCGGGGCATCCCTTTTTTGTGTTTAGCATCTCTACTTCGCTAGACTTTACAATGCAGAAGAACTGGCGTTAGCCGCTGCCGCAGTGTTGTAGCGAATGACGCCTGACTCGTCCGAGAAGAAGTAGCGATTTCCAGTCGAACCTGGAGTTACTGGATCAGCGTTGACGGAAAACGCGGTCGCACTGCCAGTAGCAGTAAAGTTATAGCCGGCCTTGGTTCCCGCACCCAGCACACCATCGATCAACTTCTGAGTGGACAGAACGGTCAGGGAACTCGCATAACTTCCAGAACCCGTCGTCGCCGAGTAGGTAATCTGTGAGGTGACGACGTTGCGGAGTGAACTGATGGCTGAGGCTTCATTAGCCGCCGCTTTGGATTGCAAGAGGTTCGGAACCGCAATCGCCGCGATGATACCGATGATCGCAACAACGATCAGCAACTCAATCAACGAAAAACCTTTCTGGTTGGTCATAATTTGGTTTCCTCCTTTCCGTTCCAGGATAAAGCAAGAGTCATGCCAAACCTTTCAATGGGGCTGAGTTGATTTCATAACCTACTGATATGGATAGAGTTAGTGTTCTATTTTGAATTCAAGAGACATGACGGTACCAGGGATATGTGTGACGTATTTTGGCAATCAGGGTGACGGTTAAGGTCCATTTGAGCTGAAGGGCTTTGGGAGGGGCCCTGAGACACTGTTGAGCCCGATCGATGGAGCCGGGACGGCCCAGATCCGGCCTATTGAGCAGGGTGATTGGAATGGGTCCTTTGGGGGACGCCGCGATCCTGAGGCCCCAAGTAAATCGATTGAGAGACCAAAAAGGTGTCTCAACCGGGTACCAGCTGTTAGAATGCCCTGGTTGGAGGTAAGTCGATCATGCCTATGTATATGTGTCGGTGGCCCAATGGTGATTTCTCCTTTGTTTCTGCTCCAAACAAGCAGGAGGCTGTAGCGAAACTGGATGAAATAGACAATGCCGAGGGGTGCCCCTTCTCTGTAGTCGAGGACTTGATGGTTCACATTCGTCTCGAAGAAGATGGAACGTTTGAACTTGAAGGATTTGGAGAAGTGACAGAGGAAGTCATATGGAAGGAGTATCCCCTGCTGGACAAAACGTTGGACAAAGTCTTTGAGGAAGTCAAAGGTGAACCTCTGACGCGTGAACATATGGAAGTGATTGGTGAGGCGGTCAGCAAGGAGCGAGGTCGAGTCCAACCTCAAAAAGTGGAGCAGCCGGTGACCCTCCTGGGACAGCAGATCAAAAACGCTGCGGATAGGCCGACCAGCATCATCGATCGAGAGTTGAAAGAGAGTGCCCTGGAGCAACTCAAGGAGTTCAAGCCCAAGGGCAAGCCTAATTGATTCGGTTTGAGGACTGATGATGAAAAGGTCCCGCCTGGATCAATCCCACTCCACGAGTGCAAGTGACGGTGAGGAAAGCTAGCCGCGAGAAGGTTCTGGCCGACGCTGAAGGATCTATCCTCTGGCGACTTCTTCACGTAGGAAGGCCTTCAGCCGGCCCTCCAATTCCTGAGGAATCTCCGCTGACTGATCCCGCAGTTGCTGTGCCACCTCCGAGCAGCTCTGATAGGACTCCAGAAAGTTGACACAGGGAGGGCACGCAGCGAAGTGTGCATCCAGCCTTCCACGGGTGTCAGTATCCAGGTTGTGATCCAGGTAGTCCATTAACAGATCAAAACACTCCTTGCACTTCAGCATTCCACTCATGCCTTGCCCTCTAAATAGTGTGCCAGGTTTTCACGCAGAAATAACCTCGCACGGTGAATTCGCGTTTTGGCAGTGGCTTCTTTTAACTCCAAAAGCGAAGCAATTTGCCGAATAGGATAACCTTCAATGTCCTTGAGCACCAGGGGCGCCCGATACTCGAACGGAAGGGATTGGATGGCGTCATAGAGTTGTCCGGCCAATTCTTGATTGAGCATGACGTCTTCCGGATCCAGCGCCCAACGGAAGACTGAATCCTGCAGATAGCCGTCCTCGGAGAATTGAGGACCGGAATCCTCAAACTGCACTTCTCTCTGGCGGGCGGTACGGTGTTTCCGAAGCCACATGATCGAATTGTTCACCGCTATCCGCTTGATCCATGGCCACAGGGCACTCTCCTCGCGGAAGGTGTCGATCTTCCGAATGACTCGTACCAGGGAATCCTGCAGAATCTCCTCTGCATCCGAAGGATTCTTTGTGTAATTGAGGATGACGCCAAACAACGGGCGTGAAAAGCGTTGAACAAAGTCGTCGATGACTTCGGGATTACCCTCTTTGATCCCCTGAATGACCTCATTCTGCTGGAATTCCTTGGTCTTCATCTTCGGTTATCCGCCCCCTACCTTACCGTAAATCAGTCCCATTCGATAGCGGGGGTCATTGCTTTTCCTCCAACCCTGTTGATACGATCTTGCCATGAGGTGGCCAGTCCTCCTCCTTTTTGCTTCAGAATTAGTGGCTTCCTCGGTGGCTGAGCCTCTCTCTTCAGTCTCTCTGGTTGCTCAGGCCCCAGCCTATTCCAGGGCTTTCGAATCCAGAGACGACCAGGCCAATCTGACCCGCGTCAAGCTGCGCAATGGCCTCACCGTGATCATCGAGGAGCATCCCGTGGGCGCCCTCGCGAGTGTCTTGACTTTCGTCAGGGGCGGGTATGCGCTGGAGGACGATGCGGGCATCAGTCAACTTCTGGATCGTCTCTATCTGCATCGTAGCCAGGCCCTTCTGGAGATGGGAGAGCTGGGAGCGGTGCTGGATGTCCGAACCGATTACTGGGGAGCATCGTTGGTCTCATCGGCTCCCGCCGAAAATGTTTTGAAAATCCTGGAGCACCATTCGGGTCTGCTCCGAGCTCCCCAGATTGATCCCGCTGGAGTCAGCCCGGAGGTACAGGTAATGTTGGCCCAACAGGCAGGTTGGGGGAACTCTTCGGGAAGCTTTGCTCGGGAGAGGCTTCAGGAGATGATCGGTCCCGACGGGCGAGACGGCAACGGACTTCCTCTGGAAGGCTTGTCTGCCCTTTTCAACACCGATTCCACCCTGCAGAAACTGAGTGATTATCACCGGGCAGTCTATCACCCTGGAAACACCCTTGTGGTGATTTCCGGAGCGGTTCGTCGAGAAAATATTCTGGAGAAAGTGGTGGAACTCTATGGATCGATGAAGCCTGACCCTGAGGCGGTACAGGCCTCGATGTCAGAAATGACCAGAGCCCCCTCTCTAGGGACCGCTTTTCAGTATCGTCACCTGCGAGGGGACACCCAACGGCCCCACATCCTGTTCGGTTATCGTCTTCCCGGACCCCAGCATGAGGATTATCTTCCCCTGGTATTGCTCTCCTACATCCTGGGGGAAGGGAGAGGGGGCCTCCTGAAAAAAGCCCTGTTGGGGGCGGATGGAAGTGCTCTTGACGTCCAGTTGCATCTGGAAAATCGGGGACCGAGAAGTGTGCTGTTAGTGGTCGTGAATCCTGTGCCGGATAGGGTGGACCGCGCTGAAGTCCAGGTGTTGGCACAGCTGGAAGCGCTCAAGCAGAGGGGAGTACCGGTCAGCGAGATGGACCGGGCCAAGGCGATGCTCTTGAGGGACCACTATGAAGAGATGGAGAGCCTGGATCAGCGTGCCCGGTTACTGGCCTGGCATGAGACACTGGGCGACTATTCCAATCGAGATCGTTTCCCCGAGATGCTGAACCGGATTAACGCTTCAGACATTTCCCGAGTCCTGAACCGTTACTTCGAGGAATCGAATCTGGCCTTGCTGGAGTATTTCCCTCAGAACGCCGAACCTCGAACGTTTGATTCCCAGACCGTTCTGGAGACGTTGCAATTGCTGGTCGAGACGGTGCTCAACGATGAGGCGGGTGTTTTGGATGTGTTGCGGATCACCGATGCCGAGTCTGTCTTTGAAGCCACCGAGTTCACGACCAGCTACAACACCCAGGAGCTCAAGTACACTTCCGTCCTGCGAGGTCCGAGTGTTTATTTTCAAGAGGAGCATCTCCTCCCCTTGGTCCATATGGGTTTCTTTTATTTTGGAGGCCGAATCAGCGAAACCTCCGATAATGCCGGGATCACCCAGCTGTTGCTGAGCGCCTTGTTGCATCGGGCGCTTTCGGGGGAAAAATCGATGGATTTTTCCCGGTTGAGACGCCTGGGAGCCGAACTGGAAATCGTGAACGAGCTGGACTTTTTTGGCTTTCGCGTCACCGTTTTGTCCAACCATCTGGAGGCAGTCCTGGGGACCTTTGTGGACTGGTCGCGACTGTCAGGCGTGGAGGAGGCCGATCTGGAGGCGGCCAGGCGGGAAGTCCTGGCGATGCAGGCGCAGGAGCAAGAGAGTGACCGGGAGGCGGTTATGACTGCGGCTCGGGCAGAGGTGTTTGGCGGACATCCCTATGGACTTTCCAGACTGGGCACTTCCGAGACGATTTCCCGGGTGACGCTCGAGGATCTGGAGACCTGGCGGGCCGCCCAGCTGAGCGAGGTTCATCCCCTGATTGTGGTTCGCGGAGATATCGAGGGGACCTCATTTTTGAGTGATTTTGTTTCCCGGCTGAGCGATTCGGACTATGAGAATCGGGCGCCTCTGAAAAAGCCCTGGACCGGATCACCCGACGGGTATGAATCCTACTCCGACCGTGTCGTGAAAGGTCCCCGGGGCCGGTGGATCATGGCGTTCCCGGGCCCGGCGACGGGAACCAAGCAGGCGGCGGCACTGGACGTGTTAAAGGTGGCCCTACTGGGTCCGAGCGGCAGTCTTTCCACTCCACTGCGAAACCGGGGCTGGGTAGATCAGTTGCAGATCGTCAATGAATCGGGACTCAACGGAGGTTCTCTACTGATCCATCTGGTGAGCCTGAACGGAAGTGAGGAATCTGTCAGGGAGACATTGTTCAATCAACTGACCCAACTCGGTCGGGTTCCTCTCCGGGAACAGGAGTTCCTGCGGGCGGTGGTGGGAGCCATGACCCGCTTTCACATCCGCCAGCAGTTTGGGAAGGACTATCTGACGGATTTGATTCGCAATGTGGCGGTGGGCCGCGGTGTGGACACCTGGACGCGCTATCTCACGACCCTCCGCAATCTACGCCGTGAGGATCTGTTGTCGTTGGCCGGCAAATTTCTGAGGGAACAGGAGCCGGGAACGGGGAGTCAGGAGACTGAGGACAGAATTCAGGAGCCGGAAGTCCAGAGTCCGAAGCCGGAACCGGAAAAACCGACCGTGCGGCCGCCCAGCCTGCGCCGCCCAGAATAAAAAGAAGGGCATGTAGGGGCGCACGGCGTGCGCCCTCTTTTGTCAGTGCCAAATAGATCACAATCTTCTGTCAGGGGGCAGGGGGCAGGAGGTCAGCTAAATTCATGAAAGCAGTCATCATGGCGGGAGGGAGGGGGACCCGATTTTGGCCGGCCAGTCGTGAAGCCCGTCCCAAGCAGTTTCTCCAGATTTCCGAGTCCGGGACGATGCTTCAGGAGACGGTCGCCCGGTTGGAGCCTCTCCTCGGTTGGGATGACATCTATGTGGTATGCAGTGAGCGTTATGTCGCTGATGTCGCCAGCCAGCTGGAGTCTCTCCCCAGGGAGCAGATAATTGTAGAACCCCTGGCCCGAAGCACGGCGGCCTGCGCAGGGTTGGCTGCCAGTTATATCAAGCAGAGGTTTCCCGAGGAAATGTTGGTGCTGCTTCCCGCCGATCATGTCATTCGGGATCTTGACGAGTTCCATCAGACGCTCCTGGCTGGAGAGGAGTTGGGAAAAAAAGGGTGGCTGGTGACATTTGGAATTGAGCCTACCCATCCGGCCACCGGCTACGGGTATATGCTGCAGGGAGAATCTTTGGGAACCTTTGGCGGTCGTCCGGCTTTCCAGGTCGAGCGATTTACCGAAAAGCCAAATCGGTCCCAGGCCGAGCAGTTCCTCGGGGAGGGAAGTTACTACTGGAACAGCGGGATGTTCCTCTTCTCCATTGAACAAATTCTCTCTGAAATCGAATTGAGAATGCCCCTTCTAGACCAGGCCCTTGCCCGGATTGAGTCCAATTGGCGTGCCCCTGACCGGATGAAGGAGATATTCTCTCCACTCGAGAGCATTTCGATCGATATTGGCATCATGGAGAAGTCCGAGAAAATTGCCCTGCTGCCTTCCAACCCCGGATGGAGTGACGTGGGCAACTGGAAGGCTCTGGAGGAGATTCAGGGTGCCGACAGCAAGGGAATCTCTTCCAACACTCCTCACGTGAATATCGACAGCCGTGACTGTATGCTTTACGCTTCAGGAGGAAAACTGGTGGCGTTGGTCGGCGTCGAAAACCTGGTGGTGGTGGATACCGAGGATGCTCTGCTGATTTGTTCAAGAGATCGAACCGAAGAGGTTCGAAAGATTGTGGACAGTCTCCATGAAGAGGACTTCAATGATTATATTTAATAGGGTATATGAGTTCTATTCTGGATGATCCCTCGGCCCTGGTGCAGTCCGACCCGGGCGGAATGTCTGCCATCCTGGCAAGCTTTGGGAGGCAGCTGGAAGAGGCTCGGGACCTGGACCTGGACCTGAAGATGCCTTCCGTGGAGGGGATTCAGAACATCCTGATTTGTGGGATGGGCGGCTCTGCCATAGGGGGCGATTTCCTACGGGCCTATCTGGGTGCGGACCTCCCGATTCCACTTTATGTGAACCGGCATTCCACCCTTCCTGGATTCGCCGGGCCATCGACTCTGGCGTTTATTTGCAGCTATTCCGGAAATACCCGGGAAACGCTTTCCGCCTTTCATGAGGCCCGCAAGGTCGGGTGTCGGATCATCTGTTGGACGAGTAATGGCCGGCTTCTGGAACTTGCCCGGGAGCAGGGGCTTTCTTGTATCCGGGTGCCCGCAGGACTTCCTCCCCGAACCTCGTTGGCTTACTCGACCGTTCCTCTGTTGAGGGTTCTGGCCCGATTGGGCTGGGTTTCCGATCCCGTCGACCAGGTGGACGGGGCACTCAACGGCGTCAGAAATGGCATTGAGGCCTACCGGATAGAGTCTCCAGTGGCAGAAAATGCAGCGAAACAACTGGCCCTGAAGGTACACGGCAAGATTCCCCTTATTTACGGGAGTCAGGACCGCCTGGACGTGATGGCGACTCGATGGCGGGGACAGTTTGCTGAAAACGGAAAGCAGTTGAGCTACTCCAGTGCGTTGCCCGAGATGAATCACAATGAGATCGTTGGATGGAAACACCCGAGCGATGTGATGGACCGGCTGATCCCGATTTTCTTGCGGGATCAGGATGACCATCCAGAGATCCAGCTACGGATAGAGTTAACGAAGGAGGTTTTATCCCAAAGGGTCGAAACGGTTCTGGAATATAGGAGCCAGGGCGAAAGCTGGATGGAACGTCTTTGGTCTTTAACTCTGCTGGGCGATTACTCCAGCCTCTATCTGGCTTTTCTGAATCAGGAAAATCCCGTTTCAGTGGAGACGATTGATGCCTTCAAGGCGGCTTTGAGCCGGCAGCTGGGAGACCAGTAACGATTTTGGGAACAAGAATCAATCCGGAAATCTTTCGAGAGTACGACATCCGTGGAATCGCCGACAGCGATCTTGCCGATCCTGTGGGATTTATTCTGGGGCAGACCCTCGGCACCTATCTGGGTGCCCACGGGTGTCAGAGTCTGACCCTGGGCCGAGACTGCCGTTTGAGTTCGGAGCGGCTGATGGAGCAACTCTCCGACGGCTTGCAGTCCACCGGAATGAAGGTCATCGCTCTCGGAGTCTGTCCGACGCCGGTGCTCTACTTTTCGCTTCACCATCTCAATCCCGATGCGGGTGTCATGGTTACCGGAAGCCATAATCCACCCGAGTACAATGGCTTTAAAGTCGCGCTGGGAAGCCTGACCATCTACGGAGAACAGATCCAGGAGGTGAGGAAACTCGCCGAGGCGGGTGAGTTTCTTGTCGGAGCAGGAGAAAGGCAGGAGGTTTCGCTTTCATCTCACTACCGCGATTATCTTGCCCAGGCCCTCGGACGACTCAGTAAACCGTTGCGGGTGGTGGTGGATGCCGGTAATGGGACCGGTGGGGTTCTGGGTCCACAGGTTTATCGGGACATGGGCTGTGAGGTGATTGAACTCTATTGCACCATGGATGGAAACTTTCCCAACCATCATCCCGACCCAACCGTCGTGAAGTACTTACAGGATCTCATCCAGATGGTCCGGACGGAGAAGGCGGATCTGGGCATCGCCTTTGATGGGGACACCGATCGAATTGGCGTGGTCGACGATCAAGGAAACATCCTGTGGGGAGATGAGTTGATGATTCTGTATAGCCGTGAAATTCTGGAACGAGACCCTGGTGCCACGATCGTTGCCGAAGTTAAATGTTCCAAAAATCTGTACGATGAGATTGAAAAGAGAGGTGGCCGGGGCATCATGTGGAAGGCGGGACATTCGCTCATCAAAGCTAAAATGAAGCAGGAAAATGCCCTTTTGGGTGGAGAAATGAGTGGACATATGTTTTTCGCTGATCGTTATTTTGGGTATGATGATGCCATCTATGCAGGTGCGCGACTGCTGGAGCATCTCTCCAAGAGTGGCCGGAAGCTGTCCGAGGCATTGTTAGATGTCCCCAGGACCTACAGCACCCCGGAGATCAGGGTGGATTGCCCGGAAGCGGTGAAGTTCAAAGTAGTGGAGCTTGCTCAGGAGTATTTCAGTTCTCATTTTTCGGCCGTCACTGTCGACGGTGTGCGGGTGATCTTTGACGATGGCTGGGGTTTGGTACGGGCTTCCAATACCCAACCGGTTCTGGTTTTGCGCTTCGAGGCGGAGTCGCAGGAGCGGTTGGAAGAAATCCGGACCTTGATGGAAGCCAAGATTCAGGAGTTTCAAGACCGGGTCATGGAAAATACGGACTAGTGGGTTCGGGGCCAGGTGGGAAAGAATGAAAAATTATCACGTTCTCATTGTCAGTGATGGGACTGGAGAGACTGCCAATCGAATGTTCAAGGCGGCCATGCTTCAGTTCAGTGAGGACGTGTTCATCACTCGCCACACCAATATCCGCGACAAGAAGCAGATCAGGGAGATCTTCAAGCGTACCCTGAGCGATCACGTTCTGGTGGTGTTTACCTTTGTTTCCAAGTCACTGCGGAACTACACGGAGGAGTTGGCCCAGAAGCAGAATGCAAGTTCCATCGATGTACTGGGTCCGACGATGGATACCCTGTCCACTCTTTTCCATGAGTCTCCGGTATCCACACCTGGACTTTTGCATCGAGTGGACGAACAGTATTACGCGCGCGTCAGCGCTATTGAATACGCCATTCGACATGACAACAATAACTCCCTTGCAGATCTGGAGACCTCTGACATTGTTCTGATCGGCGTAAGTCGAACCTCCAAAACGCCGCTGGGGATATATCTGGCTCAGGACGGATGGAAGGTCGCCAACATCCCCGTTGTAGAGGGTACTCCGCTCCCCAAGAAACTTTTCACGATCGACCAGGGCAAAATTGTGGCCCTCTCCATGGATCCCAAACGGCTGGCGGAAATGCGGCGGGCACGGCTGCGCCTGGGAGTGAAGGACGAGAGTTATGCCGATGTTGACTTCATCAAGAAAGAGCTGGAATATGCCCAGTCCCTGTACCGCGAGACCACCTGGCCGGTCATCGATGTAACCGGTAAGTCGGTCGAAGAGATCTCGCAGGAAGTGCTGGATGCGATGGTAGGAAAGAGCCGCACCCTGTAGTGAGGGAGGCCCTGAGGTGCTGAACCTCTGGCCGGCTGGTAGGCCTGAACGGCCGTGCGCACTTCGATCCAACGGCACAATTTTGTAGCGGTCTCTCATATGAACGGCTCTCCGGTTCTGTAGGGCTTAACCCGCATTGTTCACACCCCCTCTACTGCATCGGCGTAATGATCCACCCTGACTGTGTTGCACTCCTTCGGCCTCCTCAACGTACCGTACAGTACGTTTGCGTTGGCCTCGGTCGTCCGCCTTGTCAGGCCGGCCCTTCCGCCGCTTCGTGACGAGAAGGTGGG
>JAZFRU010000388.1:0-2721 GCA_036445815.1 Acidobacteriota bacterium
ATGAATCATTTCCTGAGGTTTTGTCTTTTCTAAATTTTGAAGATCATGCTGTTGTTTTTCTCCTGAATGAGAAAAAACATTGTGGGGTATAAATAGGAAGAAACCAAACCGGGAACCTGGTTTATCCCCGACCATGACCAGCGAAACGTGGCCAGTTTTGGAGTCAGCTATCGAAACCTTCCCACAGGGTTGTGGGTGACCTTTTCGGGGAGACACGAAAGTGGAACTCCTTTGCAAGTTGATGAGGACGAGTTGGATGAACTCATGCAACGGCGGGGAGCGGAAAGAGTAGATTTTGATCGGCAGCGGGTGAAGGCAAGAACTCCGCTGAATCTTGCCTTTGGCGCTGACCTGCGTCGGGACGATAGCGTCGCCTTTTCAGCACGACTGGATATCCGTAATATCACCGGCGAGGAATTCGCCTTCAACTTTGGGAATCCCTTCAGCGGCACCCACTTCGGTCACCCCCGCCTGTGGAGGGTGGAACTCAGCTTCAGCTTTCGTTAAAAGGGACAGAAGTTTGGTAGACTCCGGGAGGTGCAAAACATGCCCGACACCCGTTACGATGTAGCCATTGTGGGGGCCGGTTTCTCGGGTCCCATCCTTGCCGCTAAGATCGCCGAGACAGGAGTCCATCCCGGAACCGGTGACCGGTTAAAGGTGGCCTTGATTGAAGCGGGACCCTATTTGAAGGGAGATGCCCGCCCCGGATATGGGAATCCCTCAAGGCGGAAGGTGATCACGAATCTCCCCGGAGACTTCCCCCCTTTTCACTGGGAGAACGGCTCCGCCAAACTCGTTGGGGGGAGCTCCCTCCACTGGGATGGCCAGGCGTTTCTCCCTTTTCCCATGGACTACGTCCACTGGGAGAAGGAAACGGGGTTGGACTGGACCGAGGAAAATCTGAAGGAAGCGGTGGAGGAAATCCGGCAGGAATTCAGTATCCACCATTATCCGGACGAGGTCGTCACCCCGGGTGACCGGCTCTTTGTAGAGGTAGCTGGGCGGATGGGATACGAGCCGAGGCGCCAGTGGGGAGCCCGGCGCAATTGCCTCCACTGCGACTACTGTAACAGTCCCCGCATGTGCAGGTACGACTCCAGGGCCAGTACTTTGTGGACCTATGTTCCCAAAGCGGAAGAGCACGGGGTGGATATTATCCCCGATACCCTGGTGGAGAAGATCCTGATTGATGTGAAAGGGAAGCGAGGGGTGGTCCGTGGTTTGGTTTGTCTCTCGGGCGGCACCCGCTACCAGATGACGGCCGAGAAAGTCATGATCTGCTGCGGGATCCGGCGCACCGCTCCACTGTTGATGCACTCGGGCTACGGTCCTCCCGACTGGAGGGGGAATCCCATCCTGGTCGCCAACCCCAACGTGGGCCAGCATATCGATGGGCACGGCTTTTTACCCGGCGTCAGCGCTCTTTTTGATGAGCCTATGGGAGATGGTGAGGCGGGGAGTCTTCGAGGCCACTTCATGATTCACGACGATCGGGCAGACGGGGAAGGTAGGCTCCTTTTCCGGGCGAGTTTCGGGGTGCCCCGCCTTCCCGATCGGGCTGCGCTGAACGTTTTTGCACCCCCCTTTGGTCGAGCCCACAAGAGGTTCATGCGGGAAAAGGGAATTTTGCGAACAGGGTCTTTGCGTCCCAGCGTAGCCAAGCCCTCGGGCCGTTGGTATTTTGATCCCGATGGCAAGCTCAGGTTGGGGGGAGACCACAGCGTCACCATCCGGCGCCACAAGGAAGGATTGAAAATAGCCCATGAGGTTCTCACCGAGATGGGAGCCAGCAAGGTCACCTCCATGGACGTTCCTGTGGTGATGGGCCCTTCCAGTCTGGGAGCACACCTGGTGGGATCCTGCCGTGCCGGGATCGACCCCAGGACTTCCGTGGTCGACCCCTATTTTGAATCCCATGACGTGGACAACCTGTTCGTTTGTGATGGCAGTGTCATTCCCCGTGTGACTACGGGCAACAGCGGTACACCGCAGGCATCGGTCTCGGTGTTTGCCGCCCAGCGTATCATCGAGCGCCACTTTTCCTAGACAGTGGCCGAAGACCCCCTGAATTGACGCCCTCCTCGTGGATTGGTGATACTGAAGAAAGGCCTATGAATAGACCACTTACACGATTTTATACGCTCATGGTTACTCTTTTTGGAGTCCTGGTGCTGGTCATCCCCCCTCTTGCGGCACAGGAAGACTGGCCTGCCGCCATCCAAGCGCTGGAGAAGCAGGTCCGTTCCAACCGGGGAGATGAGAACGCACGCAATCAGCTGGCGATTGCCCACAATAATTATGCCATGGCCCTGGGCAAGGAGAAGAAATGGGAAGAAGCCACCCGCCAAATGGAGGAAGCGCTTCGCTTGGACCGCCAGAATGCCCGTTTCAAAGAGAACCTCAGCCTGGTCCATCTCAACCATGCTTATCAGTTTTATCAGGAACCGAACAGCACCCATTCTTATCAAAGTTACCGGCACCTGAAAGCCAAGGGACTGGTGGAGAAGGCCTTGCGTTTCAACTCCAAGTCGGCTCCAGCCTATGTCCTGCTGGGAGACATCGAGTACGATAACCAACAGCTCCCCAGGGCTAAACTTGCCTGGCAAAAAGCCCAAAGGCTGGATCCCGCCATCAACGGTCTGGCCAATCGCCTGGACCGAGTGGGCCGGGAGTCCAAGGTGGAATCGGACATGAAGAGTGTGGCCGACCTCTACTTTA
>JAZFRU010000389.1:0-15044 GCA_036445815.1 Acidobacteriota bacterium
GCTCAGTTGGAAGAGCACCTGCTTTGCAAGCAGGGGGTCGTCGGTTCGAGTCCGTCTACCTCCACCAATACATCTCTTTGATTATCAAATGTTTAACCCTTGTCAGTCAAGTTGTCGCTCAGCGACAAATCGGGGGCGGGTGCGGATAGGTGCGGATTGGAATGAGAAGAGTCGATGGAATCGGATGATTTCCGGCTTGCAGCACCAACCTGCCCGGTCTGTTGAATGGGTAAAGATCGGGTCTTGTTACGAAGCACACGAAGTGTGGGTTTTTCAAACCCGCTGGGGACGAGGGTGATCCGGACCACACACAAGAGTCACGAATCGCCCACTCTACCGATCTATCACTCGGACAGGCTTCTCGGGTAAAATCAAAGTAGCCCGCTGCAAAGACAGAGAGTTTGTTATGAAGCGTCCAAGAACCGGGAGACGCGGCCCGGAGTCAATTCTGGTTCCGTTGCTGGTGGGAGTCCTGCTGGTATCGGCTGGTTTTGGGAGCCAGGGCGCCGGCTCACCAGCGCCAGGGAACCTCTGGGCCCTGGTGATTGGAATCGGCAAATACACCCATGCCGAACCTCTTCTCTATGCCGCTTCCGACGCCCAGGCCATTTCATCCTTCCTTCAAAGTCCCCGGGGAGGGGGCATTCTTCCGGATCACATTTTTACCTTGCTGGAAGACCAGGCCACCCGCAGGTCCATTGAAGTAGAACTGGAATTGATGCAGGACCGGGTAGAGCCGGGAGATACGGTCTATATCTACCTTGCAGGTCACGGTTTCATCAACAAGCGAGGCCTGGGGTATTTTATTCCCAGCGACGGCGACCTGAGAGTCCCCGCCTCCACCTCGGTCTCGTTTCAGGTGTTGAAGGAAATGGTGGATCTCGGGCTGGCTCACGCCCAACGGCGTATTCTCATCACAGACCTGTGCAATTCGGGTCGGATCGGACCCGAAACGACGAACCTGGCCTCCCAGATCCAGAATCTCATCAATGCCGAGTTATTGAAACTGGGATCGGGAAACCCGGGCAGTTTTCTGAATCTGTTGGCCAGCAAACCCACCGAAGCCTCCTGGGAATCGGATGATCTGGGGCGCGGCGTCTTCACCCATACACTTTTGGAGGCCCTTGATGGCAAGGGTTTGGAGTCAGGGGAGAGGGTGGTCCAGGCCCAGCATGTGGTGAATTACGTCACCACTGAAGTCCCCAAGTACACGGGAAATCAGCAGCATCCCATGGCCAACGATACCTTTGATCCGGTGCTCCCTCTCGCCTTTCTGGATCGACCGGGACCCCAGCCTCTCGAGAGCCAGGAGAAAAGCGAAACCGTCCTGGAGATTCTCAATTCGGATAGGAGAGACTTCGTTCGAGTCCAGTGGACCGATCCTGCAACCCAATCCAGAGCCGTGCGCCGGCTGAAAAATGACGGCGGTGCGATTCGTATTGGTGGGCTGGAACCCGGAGTGCTGGAATTGCAGTTCTACGACTCCGAGAATCAGATCTATTCCATTCCCGTGACGCTGGAAGTGGGAGACAATACTCTGAACCTTCTCGATTCCGAGATTGTTGGATTCCCTCTTGCACAGCCGAAGTCCTCCCAGGTGGCGGCCCTTTCACCGGCCTTTGTCCTGGCGGCTCCACTGCAGGCTCAGGAGATCGCCGGGGTCAACGAGGATGCCATTTTGATGCTGCGGCTGGGGACTACCACCGATATCTACATCGATGGAGATTATTTCGGTACCGGTGAGGGGGAAGAGCGCTTCCTGCAGCTTCAGGGATTGTCGACCGGCACCCATAGCCTGAGATTTGTTCCTTCTCCGCTCAGGGAGTACCGGTTTCGAGTGAGCTTGTTTTCCGGTTCCCAGGTCTTTGATCTGGAGAGTGCGGAACTGCGTTCGATGACAGCAATCGAGTCTCCTCCCACTCCACTCGATCTTCCTCCCAGCATCCCCCGTGACCTGGAACCCATCTATCGCGGGTTCGATCAGGCTCTCTGGGAAGAGCGGGTGATCGAACCGGCAGGGAACTCGGCCTGGGACTACTACCAGCAATTACAAGGCACCCTGCCTGCTGCCGTCAGTGATCCACTCAAGTACCGATTGGTTGTAGCGATGGGGAATCGGGCCCAGCGCACGATTTTGAAATATCTACGAGGGGGGGATGTCCGGTGGGACGCTGCCACCTTCGAAGAGGGCGAAGCTCTGATCGAGCGAACCCAAACCCTGTTCAAGGCTACCGACGAACTGGGATCGCAGCAGCGGTTTTTCTCGGGGCGCGCCTTGATTGAAAGAGGGGAGTTCGGTCAAGCCGTGCAAATTCTTCGGGCATCGGTTGTGCTGGATTCAGAAGCCAGCCATTCCTTCAATGCCCTGGGATTGGCCTTGTGGAGACAGAATCTTCTCTTGCAGGCCATGGTGCCGCTGGAGCAGGCCATAGAGCTGAGTCCTCGCTGGACCTATCCACGCATCACGCTTTCCCTGATCTTTCTGGAACTGCGTCGCTATCAGGAAGCCGAGCAGAATCTTCGACTCGCCATCGAAATCAACGGTGAGGACAGCACCGCCTATCACGCCCTGGGACAGCTCTATTCTCTGCTGGGACG
Organism: Acidobacteriota bacterium; assembly: GCA_036445815.1. Classification (GTDB taxonomy): domain Bacteria; phylum Acidobacteriota; class UBA6911; order RPQK01; family JADFOI01; genus JAPYTY01. Next base: position 2,599 of record JAZFRU010000389.1, read on the forward strand.
CTGGGATGAAGCCGAGGTCCAGTTGGAACAGGCCATTGAAATGAACCCGGGCAACTCTTACGCCCATGAAACACTGGGGAAACTGTATCAGCTTCTCCAACGTTTTGACCAAGCTGAGGACCTGTTGCGACTGGCCATTCGTCTGGAGCCGGATGAGCCTTCTTTTTACATCAGCCTGGGTGAGTTTCTGCAGCAGCGAAACAGGCTTCAGGATGCGGCTCCCATATTTGCCAGGGTTATGGATCAGAATCCGAATCATCCGCTGGTCCTCCTGGGGTATGCTCGGTACCTGGCCGCCCAGGAACGAATCGAGGAGGCAGACGACATCTTTAAGAGGGCCATTGAGCTTTCCCCAGAGGATGCCAATTTGCAGGTTCGCTTTGGTTTGTTTTTGCAGGACCAACAAAGGGGAAGAGACGCTGAAAGAGCATTCAAGAACGCCATCGAGATCTCACCGAACAATGCCTTCGCTCACTATAATCTGGCCAACCTTTATCTGGTCCAGAGGAATCTTTCCCAGACGGAAAAGGAATTGACGCTTGCCATGGAAGCCGATTCCAGACTGGCAGCGCCCCCCATGCTGCTGGGCCAGATCCGATTCGCACAGGAACGATATCCGGAAGCCCTGGTGGAATTGCGCAAGGCTCTGGATCTCTCTATAGAGGCCAACCAGCAGCTGGAGCTGAGGGAGTATGTGGACCGGGCGGAACAGGCCATTGTCAACGAGAAAATCGCCGAGGCGGAGAGCAGAATTCAAAAGAAAGACTATCGGGAGGCGTGGTCAATCTATGCCGACGCGCTCGCCAGCGCACCTGAGAATCGAGAACTGCGCGATGCGATTCTCCAGTTCCAGAGTCGACACTCCGAGGCCGCTGTTGTTACTGCTTTACCGATGGCTTATTTGAGACAGGTTTTGGATACCCATTTCTGGAGGAACCAAGGTCGTGCCGAGCGACTCTGGCAGGAGGGACAGCGATCTCAGGCCACCACCGCTTTCTTGCAGAGCCTTGAAGATCTAGGAGAAGCAGAGAAGACTCTGGTGGGATCGACCCTTTTTAATCTGCGAAACGAGCAACACAGCGTTCATCAATTGGTCTATCGGTGGGGGTTGCGGCTCATTGAGCAGCAGAACTACAGCGCGGCTCTGGAACTCCTGGAAACATCCAGCCGGCAGAATATTCTGGGGCAGGTCCCGGAACTCGTGCCGATCACCATCGACAGCCTCATGATCGCCGAGGATGTTCCTGATCCTCAGGAATTCAATGACTATGAAATTGCCTATCATCCCGATCGTCGTGCCCATCAACTGTATGCCACGGCGTTGGCGGGCAGCGGTGATTTGTCCCGGGCGCTGGAGTATCTGCCGGCGATCGAAGGCCGGCAACCTGATCTGAAGATTCGGTTGGCGATGGCGAAAACCCTGCTGGCGGAGCAGTTATGGCATGAAGCCATTCCGATTCTGGAAGTCGTCCTGACGGACACCGACTCCAGTGTTGATTCCGAACTCCTGGCCGAGGCATTTGTGGTCACGGCACAAGCTCAGTGCCAGAGTGGCGACTGTGAAGCGGGGAGGGCAACACTGGAGAGAGGACGTGCAGTTTTGCCTGACAGCGAGCGAATCAAATCCGCAGTACCTTAACATTCAAGGAGAGGATTACAGTATGTACATACCCAGCCTAGTGTTCATCCTGGTGAGTTCGTATACGCTCATGGCGGGCTCCTTCCTGCAGGACGAGGAAGCCGTTCCAGTGGGGATGATCTTACAAACCAATGGTGAAGTCTTTGTTGAAAGCGAGTCCGTCAGGAACGCGGCCCGATTGGGTAACCTTCTCAATGCAGGCGACCAGCTGATCGTATCCTCGGGCGGCGCCACTTTCCTGTTTTGCCCCTCCCAGGAAAAGGTGACCCTCAGCGGTGGGACCTCAGTCGAGTTCAGCAGCGACTCTGTGGAACTGGTCGCGGGCGAGACTCCCCGGACGGAAAGCGTGGGAAGATGTGCCTTGCCTCGTGTTTCTCTCGGTCAAGCAAGTCTGGAGCGAGTCGGAGGTCTCCGAGCACGAGGGCATCCTGCCATCGTGCTGTACGTGGGAGGAACCATCTCCCAGACACATCCGCTCTTTCAATGGGAACCGATTGAAGGGAGCGATTCCTACCAACTCAGATTGAAAAATGAGATGGGTATCCCGGTGTGGGAACAGAGCACCACCTCGACGAGCGTTGCCTATCCGGAATCGAGGGCTGCTCTGGCGGAAGGAAAGGAGTATCAGTGGGAGGTACAGGCCCTCGGAGAGGGAGAGATTCTCGCTGAGCAGCGGGCCAACTTCGTGATGAAGTTGGATCCGGAACTGCCAGCAACAAACAGCAGCGATCCCGTTGATCAACTTTTGCGGGCCACCACACTTGAAAATGCCGGATATTTTGCGGAGTCGGCCGATGTTTTTCGTCAACTGCGAGAGACCCATCCTGAGGACATTCGCTTTACTCGCCATCTGGCATGGCTGTACTGGAATGCCGGACTGATCGCTGCGGCCAACAAGGAACGCGAGAGATTGGAATCACAGGAGTAATGAGTTCCCGCCCATGCAGTTGAAGAGAAAAAAGAGGGTCATTCGACTGCTCGTCAATTCAGGCATTGTCGTCGCTGTCACTGCTCTGGCCTTTTCCCTCCAGTTCTCGACACTCGGTACCTGGGTGGAACAGAAGACCTACGACTTTCGTTTCAGGCTCAGAGGTGTGTCTGCTGCCACTGCGGATCGGGTGCCGGTGGCGATCGTGGCCATTGACGAGAAGTCCTTGGCTGAGATCCCCGAGCCTTTGATGCTGTGGCAGAGACACTTTGCGCAGGTTCTGTCCGGGTTGGTCCAGGCCGGTGCGGGCGCCATTGGGGTGGACATCATCTTCTCGGATATTGGAGACATCGACCCCGAGAGACAGATGGCTCTGGTGGAGTCGGTTCTGCAGGCGCAATCGTCGGAAGTCCCCATCATTCTGGGCTATCGCATCAGAAGTACCTATGTGGAGCAGCCTCCACTCCTGCTCACCATGGCGGCAGGGGAGGACGGGTTCGGCTATCTCAACCTCACCACCGATAGTGATGATTTCGTGCGCCGCCAGCAGATCCTGGCCTATGACGAGGAGGGTCGCCCGGAACCCGGGTTTGCCCTGGCCCTGGCGGAAGGGTTTTTAAGCGGCAAGGATCGGAAATTGGCCCCTGTTCCCGGCGACCAGACGACGATTCTGATCAACTACAGGGAACCCCGGCATTTCCCCAGAATTTCTTTCGCAGAGGTCCTCAGGGCTGCCCAACAGCAGGATGAGGAGTTCTTGGAAAACGTCTTTAAAGATCGGATTGTCTTGATTGGCATCGTGGGTCAGCCTGGAGACGAGGATCTGCACGCGACCCCGTTTTATTCCTGGCGTGATGATCCAAGCATGCCTCGCCGTACACCCGGAGTTGAAATCCATGCCAGTGTGATCTCCACTCTGATGGAAGGGAGTTTTATCCAGGAGTTGGATACCAGAAGTCAGCTTCTGATCACGGTGGTCGCCACGGCTTTGATTGTTTTTAGCTGCGTGGTCTTTTCTCCCCTGGTCTCTTTGGTGATCAACCTGGCTTTGCTGATCGGGTATTTGCTCATGGTTTTTCTCTGGGTCTTTCAGGCCGGTTGGTGGGTTCCCGCCGTTGCTCCTACGGCGGGAGGCGTGCTGGCCATGGGATTCACCCAGATGGCCAACTTCATGTTGGAGGGTAGGGACAAGAGACGGCTTCGCAAACTGTTTCAAAGATATGTCGATGATGAGGTGATTCAAAAGATCCTGGAGACGCCCGAATCCCTGGCCCTCCAGGGAGAGAGACGAAGGGTGGCCGTTCTGTTTTCCGATATTCGTGGCTTTACCAGTCGATCCGAGGGCGAGGACGCGGAGAAGGTCGTGGCTCATCTCAATCTCTACTTCAAGGTCATGGTCGATGCCATTCAGAGGAATCACGGAATGGTGGACAAATTCATCGGTGACGGCATCATGGCCATGTTTTCGGTTCCACTGGAGGATCCTGAGGCGGCCTATCACGGGGTCCAGGCCGCACAAGCCATGCTGGAGGGCCTGGAACTGGTCAATCAGACGCTGGCCGAAGATGGGATTGATCCCATTGGAATTGGAGTGGGAATTCACACAGGGGAGGCGGTCGTCGGCAATATCGGCTCTCCCCAAAAAATGGACTATACCGCCATAGGAGATGTGGTGAATACCGCCTCTCGAATAGAGGGACTCACCCGAAAGCTGGATGCTCAGATCCTGATCAGTGAAACAACCTACCTTGATCTTGCAGGCAGAATTCCAGCCGAGTTCATGGGGCCGCAGTCGGTGAAAGGGAAGGATGAACTGGTCCCCATCTACAAGATCTTATGAGCGGCCACGCTGGGAGCGTCCTCGCGCTGCTCGGCCGCGTTCCATGTTCCACGTTCCACGAGAAGAAAAGTAGGGGCGTACGGCGTACGCCCACAAGGCCACCTTTATTCATGGCTTATATCAGGGCGCACGCCGTGCGCCCCTACTCAACCTTTAAGGTGCCCCCACACTCCGGACAGCTTCCCCACTCTCCGGACACGTGGAACGTGGAACCTGGAACGTGGAACGCGCTGGTCGAAGACCAGCGCTCCTTATTCCACGAACACGGTCCGCCCGGTTCGCTGAATACGGTGCAGCACACCGCTTGGGGAGAGCTTCAATTTGCTGGCGATCGCCCTGATGTCGAACCCTTCCTTGAACATTTTCAATATTGCGGGATGATCGGACGAAATTTTGGTCTGCGAAGACAGCGTTCGAATCACAGTGGCCGGTCCTGCCTGGCATTGCAGAGATAGCGAATATCCACCAACGCCGAATCCATCGCCCGTGAAATTCGAGTCGCCGAAGGAACTCACCGCGATGAAATAAGTCCCATCAGCAGGAACCACAAACTGGATGAAGGAATCTGTCGAGAACGTCTCACCCGGGGCTGGATCGTCATCGCTTTGAGCCAGGAGAGTCGTGCCGTCCGTATCGAAGATTCCCAGCAGGGAATCCAGTGCAGAGCCCAGTTCGTCCGCATCGATGTCCACCGACAGGACTTCTCCAGCCGAAAGCAAGATCCCATAGAAATCCACGTCTTCGGAGGGAACAATGGAAACATCAGCGATCGTGTTTCCACAGGCGACGGCAGTGGCTTCGATCGCACTATTGTTCGGCTCCAGCAGATCGGGTTCCTGCAAATTCAGTGCGAAATTAATTCCCGACAGAATACCCCCGACCGTCACCTGGATAGGCGTTCCGGTAGTGGTCACGCACCCTCCCAAACCGCCTCCTCCCAGGCATTCAATGTTGTCGTAGAGTTCATCCACATACCCCAGGAAGTTGGTGGTAGCGGCAAAGTAGGTGCCTGCCGGCAATCCGAAGCTGTAAGTTCCTTCGAAATCAGTGAAACTGGAAACCACCAGGGTGCCACTCTCATCGAAGATCTCCACCTCGACAATCGAAATCGGCAGGCCGGTGGCGGCGTCGGTGACGGTGCCCGAAAGACTGCCTCCCGCCTGGCACTGGAAGGAGATGGTGTAAGCCCCCAGGGAGGTGCCGTCGCCATTGAAGTCAAGGTCAGAAAAAGAGCTCACCGCAATGAAATAAGTGCCGTCAGAGGGAGGAGCAAATTGAAGATAAGAATCCACGGAGAAGGACTCACCCGGGGCTTGATCGTCATCGCTGGAGGCCAGCAGAGTGGTCCCATCGGTGTCGAATATTCCCAGCACGGAATCAAGATCGGATCCCAGCTCGCCGGTGTCAATGTCCACCGAGAGGACCTCCCCGGCCGAAAGCGTGACGGCATAAAAATCCACGTCCCCGAAGGGAACAATGGAAACATCAGTAAAGGAAGCACCGCAGGCAGCGGGAGTGGCCTGGGACGCAGCATTGTTCGGCTCCAGTGAATCGGAGGCCAGCAGGTCGAGGGCGAAGTCAATCCCTACAATGACACTGTCAGGCGTCACCACGATGGGGTTGCCGGTGGTGGGATCACAGCCCCCATCGCCTCCTCCCGGGCAGCTGATATTGTCGTGAAGCTCATCCACATACCCTTGCGAATTCGAGGTGGCTGCAAAGAAAGTGCCGGTTGCCAGTCCGGTACTGTAAGCTCCCGTCACATCGCTCAGAGTCGAGGTGACTCGATTCCCGCTCGGGTCGAATATTTCCACTTCCACACCCGACAGGGGCATTCCCGTGGTGGCATCGGTCACGCTGCCGGACAGAGTGCCTCCTGTTTGGCACAGGAATGATGTGACATAGCTTCCCAGGGTCTCGCCGTCGCTGCCATTGAAATCAAAATCCGAGTAGGAACTGACCGCAACAAAATAGGTGCCATTGGCAGGAGCAGCAAATTGAAGATACGAATCCGCCGAGAACGATTCACCCGTGGCCTGATCGTCGTCGCTCTGAACCAGGAGCGTGGTGCCGTCGGTATCGAAAAGAGCCAACACGGAGTCCAGATTCGATCCCCGGTCTCTGGCATCGATGTCCACCGACAGGATCTGCCCGGCCGAAAGGGGAATCGCATAAAAATCGACGTCCCCTGGGGCAAAAATCGAAACCCCGGTCAAGACAGTGCCACAGGCAACAGGGGAGGCAATGGCGGAGTTGTCGTTGGGCTCCCCTGGACTGGACGTCGGCAATCCCAGTCCAAAATCAATGTTGGCAGTTGTTTCTCCCACGATCACCGTGATGGGGGTGCCCCGGATGGGATCACAGCCGACAAATCCTCCTCCCGGGCAGATCATATTGTTGTAAAGCTCATCCACATATCCCAGAGAGTTGGAGGTAGAGGCAAAGAAAGTGCCCGGCTGCAAGCCCGACAATCGATAGTCACCCTGAGCATCGGTAGTGGCTGAGGTCACGGAACTCCCGTTTTCACTGAACAGTTCGATCTCGACACCTTCCAGGGGCAGGCCTGTGGAAGCGTCGGTGACGGAACCGGATATGCCGGGTCCCGCCTGGCACTGGAAGGATAGGGTGTAGGTGCCGATGCTGTCGCTGTCCGAGCCATTGAAATCGAAGTCTGAGAAGGCACTCACCGCGATGAAGTAAGTCCCATCAGCCGGAACCACAAACTGGAGGAAGGAATCCGTCGAGAACGTCTCACCCGGGGCTTGATCGTCATCGCTTTGGGCCAGGAGAGTGATGCCGTCCCTATCGAAAATTCCCAATGCGGAGTCCAGATTGGACCCCAGATCTCTGGCATCGATGTCCACCGACAGGATCTGTCCGGCCGAAAGGGATATTGCATAAAAATCGACGTCTCTGGAGGGGATAATCGAGACAGCACTCAAGGAGTCGCCGCAGCTGACAACCGTGGCGCTGGCGGCATTGTCATTGGGTTCAATGGAATCGGCAGCCTTCACGTCGAGCGCAAAGTCGATTCCCAGGGTGGTCAAGCCGGCTGTCACCGAGATGGAACTTCCCGTGACAGGATCACAGCTGACATCGCCGCCCTCGGGACAGGAGATGTTGTCGTAGAGCTCGTTCAGGAAAGGTTCGGGATTCAAGCTGGAAAAGGCTATCGAGGTGCTGGCGAAATAACTGCCTGTTGGCAGCCCTCCAGAGGAATAGGTTCCCTCGTCGTTGGTGAACACCGAGTTGATCAGACTTCCATTGACATCCCAGAATTCGATCAAACCGTTGGAGACAGGTGCCCCGGTTGCGGCATTTGTTAGGGTGCCGGATATCGTGCCTCCCTGGTCCAGTGCGAAATCGATCCCTGAAATAATCGTGCCGGCGGACACGACAACAGGTGTACCCACAGCCGGGTCGCAACCGACAAATCCTCCTCCCGGGCAGAGGATGTCGTTGTATACCTCATCCACATATCCCTGGACGTTGAAGGTCGCTACAAAGAAGGTCCCGGATGGCAAGTCGGAGAAGGTATAGGTGCCCGCCGCATCGGTCTCCACAAGGGCCGTCGTATCGCCATTCTCGTCAAAGAGTTCCACTCCCAGACTGATGATCGGTGCCCCCGTCGCGGCATCGGTGACGGTGCCGGAAAGGGCCCCTCCAACCTGACACTGGAAGGATATCGTGTAGTTGCCGATACTCTCGCCGTCCCCGTTGAAATCGAAATCCGAGAAGGAACTCACAGCAACGTAGTAGGTGCCGTCGGCGGGAGCGGCAAACTGAAGGTAGGAATCCAGCGAAGACGACTCACCCGGTGCCGGATCGTCATCGCTCTGGGTAAGCAGAGTCGTTCCGTCCACATCAAAGATTCCCAGGACGGGATCCAGGTCGGAGCCTGACTCACTGGTGTCGAGGTCGACCGATAGAATGTCTCCGGCCGAAAGCAAGACCGCATAAAAATCCACGTCTCCTCTGGGAAGAATCGAAACATCAGAAAACAGGACCCCACAACCGACAGGCGTGGCGCTGGGGACGCTGTTGTTGGGTTCAGCCGGATCCTCCATCGGCAGGTCAAGCACAAAGTCTATGCCCGACGTGGTCGTGTCAGAAATCACCGAAATGGGAGTGCCCCTGGTGGGATCGCAACCCTCACTGTTGCCTCCCTCACAGAGAACATCACGGTAAAGCTGATCACGAAAGCCGCCCGAGTTACTGGTCGAGGCGAAATAGATATCGGTCGTCAGACCTTCAGATGAAGTGTAGTTCCCCAATTCGTCGGTCACCGCCCGGTTGATGAGATCCCCGGCGTCATTCCATATTTCGACCGAGATTCCCTCAAGAGGTGCCAGGTTTGTGTTGGTGATGGTTCCGGAAATGGCTCCTCCCAGATCGAGTACAAAGTCAATTCCCGGTCGATCCACTCCTGCCGTGATGGAAAGGGGAGTGCCTCCCGCCGGATCACAGCCCACATTGCCTCCGCCGGCACAGGGACGATCGTTGTAGAGCTCATCCACATAACGGTTGCCTGTGGGGTTGAAGGTGGAGGAGTCTATGGAGGTCGTGACAAAATAGGTGCCGGTTGGAAGCGCATAGGAGGCAAATGTTCCTTCGCCTTCTGTCAATGTGGAGGTGACAAAATCCCCGTTGACATCCCACAACTGCACCAGACCGCTGGGAATGCCCAAACCGGTACTTGCATCGGTCACTCGACCGGAAATCGCACCCGGAGGAGCAGCCACCTCGGCGATGGGTCCGCGGACGATACGGATTCGCTGATTGACCTCATCCGCGATCAATAAATTCCCGGCTCCGTCTATGGCCACCTCTCCAGGGCCGGGTATCGCGGCAACCGATGCCGGTCCTCCGTCGCCCGTAAAGCCAACGGCTCCGGTGCCGGCCACCGTGGTGATAAGGCCTGTGACGGGATCCACTTTGCGAATCTGGTTGCTGCCGGTATCGGCGATGAAGAGATTGCCGGCTTCATCGACGGCCAACCCGGTGGGGGAGTTCAATACTGCCACCGTGGTGATGATTCCGTCGGTCACCGTCACCTTGCGAACCCGGTTATTGCCGGTATCGGCGATGAAGAGATTGCCGGCCTTGTCTACCGCCATGCCTTCCGGGAAGAAAAGAAGTGCATCTGTTGCCGGACCTCCATCGCCCGAAAGGCCTCCACCCGCCACCGTGGAAATGCTGCCGGTGGCCGCATCCACCTTGCGGATCCGATTGTTGAAGGTGTCGGCGATGAACAAATTGCCGAGACCATCCACTGCCACACCTTCCGGAAAAGAGAGCTGTGCATCCGTTGCCAGGCCTCCGTCGCCCAGGAAATCCCCCGAGCCGAAACCTGTTCCGCCACTGCCGGCCACGGTGGTGATGATGCCGGTTGCGGCATCCACCCTGCGGATCCGGTTGTTGCCGCTGTCAGAGATGAAGAGATCCCCGGCCCGGTCAACGGCCACACCGGTGGGGATACTCAGATCGGCTTCGGTGGCAGGACCTCCATCACCCGAGAAACTGCGACTTCCCGTTCCGGCAATGGTCGTCACGATGCCGGTTGCCGCGTCAACTCGACGGATCCGGCTGTTGACCGTGTCGGCAATAAACAGGTTGTCAGCTGCATCGGCCACCACTCCGGCAGGACCCAGCAAGGCGGCTTTGGTGGCCGGTCCTCCGTCGCCCAGGAAGCTGGGTTCACCGCTGCCCGCCACCGTTCGAATGATACCCGTCATGGCATCCACCTGACGGACTCGGTTGTTGAAGGTGTCGGCGATCAGGAGATTCCCACCTCCATCAATAACCAGTCCCACCAGGGGAGATCTGAAAGTGGCGTTGGTGGCAAGTTCCCCGTCGCCTGAGAATCCTCTCTCACCGGTGCCTGCGACGGTGGTGATGATGCCGGTTGCGGCATCCACCTTGCGAATCCGGTCCGTGCCGGCCTCGATGATCAAGATATTGTCGCTGCCGTCCACGGCCACTCCAGACGGGAAAGATATCGGGGTAGTGGCCGCCGGAGTCCCATCACCTGAGAAGACCGAGTCACCGGTGCCTGCGACGGTGGTAATGATTCCGGTCACCGCATCCACTTTGCGAATTCGATGATTTTCCGTGTCGGCGATGAGAATATTTCCGGCGCTGTCAACGATCGCGACTTCGGGCAGGTTCAAGGCGGCCTGGGTGGCCGGTCCTCCGTCGCCCGAGAATCCTCTCTCACCGGTGCCTGCGACGGTGGTGATGATGCCGGTTGTCGCATCCACCTTGCGAATCCGATCATTGACACGATCGGAGATGAAGAGGTTGCCGGTCCCATCCACAAAGACTGCTGTGGGATCGGCCAGGGCCGCTTCCAAGGCCGGTCCCCCGTCTCCCGAAAACGCGAACTCGCCGGATCCTGCGACGGTGGTGATGATCCCGGTCGTCGCACTGACCTTGCGGATCCGACCGTTGGCACGATCAGAGATGAAGATATTGCCGGCCCTGTCCACCGCCAAACCACAGGGCAGTGCCAGAGGGCCGGCGATGGCCAGCCTGCCGTCCCCTGAGAAGGCAAACACCCCGGTGCCGGCCACGGTACTGACGATACCGGTGGTGGCATCCACTCTACGGATCCGGTTATTGTCGGCATCCGCAATGAAGAGATTGCCCGCCCCATCCAGAGCCAGTCCGGTCGGAGTTCCCATGAAGGCCCGGGTGGCAGCCCCCCCATCTCCAACGAAGGTGGTCCCCCCTGCCGAGGTGGTAATGTCCGAGACGCTGAGATCATCAAAGGGGAAAGGTTCGACAAATAATGAAGACTGGACCAATCCCCCCCGGTTTTGAATGGTCAGAGTGGTCAATCCACTGGGCAGAGGCGGTGCGGTGAAGACGATCGTCTGGGTGTTTTGAACCTCAATGTCTCCGATCACCACTCCTGCCACCACAACCAGCGAATCCGGTGCTAAATTTCTCCCTCGAATCGTGACCTGGACCCCTCCCTCGGTACCGATGGCCTCAGGAGTGAGACCCGAAATCTCCGGGGAACCGTAGAGGATTTCACGTCCGATGATGTCGCTGTCGGCCACCACCAGACTGCCGCTTCCGTTGATCATGATGCCGTTGGGGCTGGAAAAAGTGCCCGGCGGGGCCGCCAGGACCACCTCCCGGTTGGGTAAGATGATTCTCACCTGTCCCATGCCGGGTTCGGTGACGTAAATGTTGCCAAACGAATCGGTCGCCACATCGGTAGGGGCTTGGAACTGCAGAGGAGTCACGGCAAATTGGACCTCTCCAGTTCGGCTGGTGCTTTGAGAAGCCGAACCCACGTTTTCGACCACACCGTTTTCTGTGACCCTCCTGAGAATTCCATTGCCGGTGTCCGCAACAATCATGCTCACTGGCGGCGGCGGCGAATTGGTTCTCTGCCTTTCGATTCGCTGAGAACGGGTCTCAACCTCCAGGGTAATGCCCGAAGGTGAGTTGAATCGCACCTCATTGCCCATCCCATTGACCAGGCCTGAATTACCTGCACTTCCGGCAATGGTCTCCACTGTGCCGGTAGCGATCTCCACCTTCCGAATGGTGTGATTTGCCGAATCCACGACCCATAGGCCTCCCCGGTTGTCCAGGGCGATTCCCTGGGGACTGTTGAAGGCCGCAGCTCCGGCGATTCCATCCTGCGCTCCGGCGGTACCCTGGCCTGCCAGGGTTTTCACTCGGCCGGGCGTGAGCTCGATGAACCGAACCACATGATTGGCCCGGTCACTGATGTAGAGAATTCCCTGGGTCTGGTTGGTCAATGCCAGACGGCCGGGGTTGTTAAAGAGTGATCTCAGTCGTTCGTCATTCTCCAGGCCTGGCTGTTGAGGTGTTCCCGCGTACAGTTCCGGCGTGGCTTGAAGATTCTCGACCTGGGAGATGGTGTGAGCCTCGGTATTGGCGAAGTAGAGCCTCCCGGCCAGATCCTGGACGATCCCGGTGGCAAAACCCTGTTTTCCGGAGGTCACCTTTGAAACGGTGATGGTCGCTGTGCGTACCACTTCACCCGCTGAAACCGTCAG
>JAZFRU010000390.1:0-2267 GCA_036445815.1 Acidobacteriota bacterium
GGTATGATATCTTGACCTGCGATCATGCTGACCCTCTACTCCATGACCCTGTTCCTGAGCGCAGCCCTCATGTTCATGGTCCAGCCCATGTTCGGAAAGATGGTTCTGCCGTTGCTGGGAGGTTCCCCTGCGGTTTGGAATACTGAGGTAGCCTTCTGTCAGGCAGCCCTGCTCCTGGGCTACTTGTACGCCCATGTTACAAGCCATTGGCTGGGTATTCGTCGTCAGGCTGTCCTTCACTGCTTCGTCGTCTTTGTACCTCTCTTACTTTTACCGATCGAGATTCCACAGGGACAAGCTCCGCCCACCGTGGGCAGTCCGGTCCCCTGGTTGCTGGGCTTGCTTTCTGTCGCTCTGGGACTTCCTTTTTTTATGGTGGCGACGATCGCCCCGATGCTTCAGAAGTGGTTCTCAAACACCGACCATCCGAGATCCGAAGATCCTTACTTCCTTTATGCGGCAAGCAACGCAGGAAGCCTGATTGGACTTCTGGGCTATCCGATCCTGGTAGAGCCTTATTTTGAGCTCAAGACCCAGGGTTGGGTGTGGGGAGTGGGGTATGGAGTTCTTATCGCACTCACTCTTGCCTGTGCGGTCAAGGCGTTGCAATCGAACAGATCCCCTGCTGAAAGGAATTCTTCAGACCAGAATCCTGGAGCGGCACCGGAAAATCGAGGAGATCCACTGAATCCCCGTCAACGCCTTCGATGGATCCTGGGAGCCTTCGTTCCCTCCAGCTTGATGCTCAGTGTCACGACCTATCTTTCGGTGAACATCGCTCCCGTTCCTCTGCTATGGGTAATTCCCTTGTCGATCTATCTGGTGACCTTCATCCTGGTGTTTGCTCGAAGAAAGATCCTTCCTCATGGCGGCATGGTCCGTATCTTTTCCGCTGCCATTCTCCCCTTGATCATCGTGATTATTTTCCAGGCCACGCAACCTATTTGGCTGATGATGGGAATTCACCTGGTGGGATTTTTTGTGATTGCCATGGTGTGTCACGGCGACGTCGCCAAGTATCGCCCCAGGCCCATTCATCTCACCGAGTACTATCTCTGGATCTCCTTTGGAGGCGTCTTGGGAGGCCTGTTCAATGCCATCGTGGCTCCGGCTATTTTCCCAACCTTGACCGAATATCCACTGGTTCTGGTACTGAGCGTCTTGCTCCTGGCATGGAACCGGGGAGAGCTCCAACGCCCCTACGCGTGGCAGGACCTGGTGCTGCCGGGCAGCCTGGGAGTGATCACCGGCGGATTCGTATACCTGTTCGAAATTCTGGACATGGCAGCGGGTCCACTGGCACAGGTGGTGATGTTCGGGATTCCGGCGGGCGTCTGTTATGGTTTTTCCCGGCGCCCTTTGCGCTTTGGCCTCTCGTTGGGGGCCCTGTTTCTGGCCAGTTCTCTTTACAGCGGAGGACAGGGCACCATCCTGCACACGGAGAGAGATTTCTTCGGGATCCACAAGGTTTTGCTGGACCGCCAGGGAAGCTATCACCTTCTTTCACACAGTGGCACCTTGCACGGACGCCAGAGTCTGGAAAGATCTCGCCGCTGTGAACCTCTGAGTTATTACCATGCCAGCGGCCCTCTGGGGCAGGTCTTTTCAGCCCTTCACAATCGGGCAACTCAGTGGCGGATTGCGGCGATCGGGTTAGGAACCGGATCGACGGCTTCCTATCAACAATCGGGGCAACAATGGACCTTCTTTGAACTGGATCCCACAGTGGTGGAAATTGCCTCCAACTCCAACTATTTCACCTTTCTGAGCGATTGTGCTCAAAGCGTGAAGGTGATTCTCGGAGACGCTCGACTGTCGTTATCCCGGGAGAAAGATAACCAGTACGACTTGATCATACTGGATGCTTACAGTTCCGATTCAATCCCCATTCACCTGATGACCCGGGAGGCACTTCAACTCTACCGGGACAAACTCACCGATGATGGGTTGCTGGTATTCCATCTTTCCAACCAATATCTGGATCTGGCCTCAGTTGCGGCCACCCTGGCCCAGGATGCGGGCATGGCATACCGGTTTCAGGACGATGGGGATCTGAGTCGGGATGAACGGTCGCTGGGGAAGGACTCCTCTCGGTGGGCCATCATGGCCCACCATGCGGAAAGCTTCGGAAGACTCGCCCAGGATCCACGCTGGCAGGAAGTGGGTCGAACTGAGGGACGGGTGTGGACCGACAACCATTCCAGTATTTTCAGTGTATTGGATTGGACCGGGAGAGGGTTTTAGGAGCGCTGGTCGAAGACCAGCGC
>JAZFRU010000391.1:0-2291 GCA_036445815.1 Acidobacteriota bacterium
TCAGTCGTACCGTGTTGGGTGCTGTCATTGTTTATGGCTTGTTTCAGTCGACACGCCGGCCCGAGTACTATCCGTCCGTTTTAAGCTGACAGGTGTTTCCCGTCAGCGAAAGTGGGACAGGTAGGGACCAGAGAAGCCGCTGGGCCTGCACTCTTGCTGTGAACCCGCTTTCCGTTGACTCAAGCTGACACCCGGTGTATGACTTGGGTAATGCCCAAACACTCCATCGATGGGAAATCAGAGTCGGCGGAGGTCGCGATTTCCCGGCTCTTTGAGGCCCGGGGCGGCCAGTTGTTCGCTTTGGGGATGAGACTGTGTGGAAATCCTCAACAGGCCGAAGACCTGGTCCAGGAAACCTTCCTGCAGGCCTTTCGCAAGTGGGATCAGTTCGATGGAAGGTCGGATCCCGCCACCTGGCTCTATACCATCGCCGTGCGGGGATGCAGGCGACTTCATCGGCGGCGTTCCGGAGAACCCCGTCATATTGAGTCTTTATCTGCACTGTTGCCTTCGGGCGAGAGCACCATTCCCGATATAGGCCGAACTGGAGAGGGCCCCGATTCCCGGGTTCTACAAGGCGAGATCCGGGAGCGGGTGGAGGATGCGATCAGCACGCTGCCGGTGTCCTTTCGAATACCTCTCGTCTTGAAAGATATTGCAGAGTTCACCATCCCCCAGGTGGCGGCGATCATGGGCTTGAAAGAGAATACGGTCAAAACTCGCATTCACAGGGCTCGACTCTTCATCCGCAAGAAATTGGCCACCCGGCTCCCTCAGCGAAATGCTCCGCCCCCCGACCACAGCCGCCAGGTCTGTCTGGACCTGCTACGGGCCAAGCAGGAGGCTCTGGACCGAGGTGTGGATTACCCTCTGGCCCCCGATGAATTGTGCAGTCGCTGTAGTGCTCTGTTTGCAACTCTGGACCTGGCTACCGATGTCTGCAGCCAGATCGGCCGGGGCATCCTTCCAGAAAAGCTGCGCAGGCGTCTCTCTGAAATCCTTGATCCATGATCCGAGGCTTGCCAATGATTAGCTGTGCCTTCTTCACGCCAGATTCCAGGAGGAGTAGGAGTGATCCCAGTATCCTCCGTCCGACAAAAAAAAAGAACCCTTCTCCCTTATCCCTGGCTCTAAGTAGTGAGAGCAAAAATGGTGGTTCATCCGGACTGGAACAACTGACTGAGCTGCGCTGAGGCGGTTTTAATGAGGGAAACATCCATTGCTTGAGAAAAACAACGAGGTGAGTATGGCCGAGCGCTCAAAAACACTGAGAAGGTTCTTCGTGCTGCCGATGGTGTTGACCTGTTTCACGTTCTGGGGTCTCTTTGCCAGCGGCCACAGCCAGGAAGATGGACCCTTGACCTTACAGGAGGCCGTACGGATGGCACTGGGGGATAATCCCAGAATCCTGGCCGTGCGTTATGGCCAGGAGGCCTCGGAAGCTGGACTTCAGGAAGCGGAATCGGGACGTCTCCCCCGCCTGACCTTCAACGAAACCTATACCCACAGCAACAACCCGGTCTTTGTTTTCGGCTCCCTTCTGGAACAGGCTCGATTCGGACCCGAGAACTTCCGTCCCGAGGTTTTGAACAGTCCGGATTCTTATTCCAATTTCCGAAGTTCTCTGGAGCTCCAACTGCCCATTTTTAATCGCTTTCACGTTACCAGCCAAATCGAGAAAGCACGCATCGAGACGGAACAGGCCGGCTCCCGTACCGAGATGACCCACCAGCAAATTCGATTTCAGGTCATCGAGACCTACTTTGGTGTGTTGGTGGCCGAAAAGCAGAAGGAAGTTGCCGATGAAGCGGTGCAAACAGCTCTAGCGGAACTACGGCTCATTCGAGATCTGTCGAGCCAGGGAATGGTGGTCACCTCCGACTTACTGGCCATGGAGGTTCAGCTGGCCGAGTTTCAGCAACAACTGGTTCAAGCAGAAGGGAACGTCAACAGCGCCTACGCGTCCCTCTATACCGTTTTAGGACAACCGATTGACCTGGCCCGAGACCTGACTGAAGAACTGGTCGACAGAACTTTCCCCGTCTCCACAGTGACGGAATTGATCCAGCGCGCTGTGCGGTTTCGGCCAGACTACCGGATCGCAGAGTTGACGGTCGAGAGCCGGGATCAGGACGTTCGGACATCCACGGGGCAATCCTGGCCAGATCTGAATCTCTTTGCTGATTATGGGAACAGCAGTCAAAATCTGACCAACGGAAGCAGTGATTTCGCTGTGGGAGCCCGACTGACGCTGAAAGTCGTGGACTTCGGCCGTGGTCCTCGCACAGACC
>JAZFRU010000392.1:0-4249 GCA_036445815.1 Acidobacteriota bacterium
CGGTCAGGTGGGCGGGTTCGTCAGGATTGTCTCGGACCAGCCGCTGGTCGGACAGATGCTGTTCGGCGTCAACGGTGCGGAAGGGGTCACGCTGTTTTCGGCCGTTCCTCCGACGGTCGTCCAATAGGAGCGGTCTCGCTGTCGCTCGACCGCGTTTCACGTTCCAGGTTCCACGTTCCACGAAACAGAATGTAGGGGCGCACGGCGTGCGCCCACAGCAGCGGTCTGTAATGTCGAGAAGGGCGCACGCCGTGCGCCCCTACTCCCACCTTCCGGATCCAGGTTAAACGTGAAACCTTAAACGTTAAACGCCACTTTCTTAACCCAAAATCTCCCTGACCAGAGCAACAAACGACTCATCCTCCAGGGCTTCGGACCAGGCAATGCGTTTATCCGGACGGGTTCTGGTCAGCCATGCTCCATACATCTCGGGTGGGTCCGACCACAGTACAAATGGACCGGCCTGTATGGAATGCCCTCTTGACTGTGCCTCTTGAGCCGCTGTTTCCGGGGACGGAAAGCGAAACAATTGCCACGGGTCCTCTCCGATCACCAGCGAGAATCCCACTTCAGCGGGGGTGACCAGTTCGGCGCTGAGAAGGTAACGCATCCGGGTCACCGGATAACCGGCCTCCCGGAAGAGGCGGGCAGCCTCTTCCAGTCCCGTGGCGGTCGGGTGAGCCTCGGAACATTGTTGCTGAGCCGACGTCAGGACCTGGTGCAGGACTCCGTTCTCGACCATGGGGGCCCACAGGATCTGATCCTCGGAAAGAGGGATCTCGTGAGCGGGGTCACTATAGAGTCCGTCAGGGAAGCTGCCGGCAGCCAGACAGCCGCTTCCTGCACTGTGGGCGTTGCACAGGGTCCAGTCTTCGCCCTCTTCAGAGCCGGCGAAATGAAAGATACGAAGGGGGTGGCCGTCCACTACAAGGTCGACTCCAGCCACCGCACGTTCGGGAAGCCAGGCCCTCAAAACAGGCCACTGACGGCTGATGTCGGTCCCTTGACCGAGCAATTGACAGGCCTTCGCCAGACAGGGATCGGAGATCCTGGTGGTGGTTTGATTGAGTGTGCTCGAATAAATGTCCGTGTCCGGATGATAGGACACGAAGGCATGCCACTCCAGCGACACGAAATCCAGGGGTTGCAGGCGCTTTCCCTTTGAGGGTCCTTCCAAACAGCGGCCCTCCACATCCCATTTTGAGCCGGAATCGTCCAGAAATTCGTCTCCTGAGCGTTTCAGAGTGATGACCTGATCTCCAATTCGTCGAGAGTAGGCTCCCATGGTATGGGTGCCGGGGATACACAACGCCACCAGGGGAACATCTCCGACACTGGTGTTGGTCACGAAGTCATCCTTCCAGATTTCCACACGAGGGATGGCCAGTACGCCGAAGTCCTCGTTGATGCCGAGAATCAGTTCATTTTCTTCCAGTCTGGGGTCCAGCCCTCCCAGTTGAATGCTGTCGAGGAAGTGTTTTTTGACCCGCACTCTGCCGGGGAATTCATCGGATCCGTGACCGTGGCGACCATCACGGTGGCGCGGATGATTGTAAATCATGACTTCGCCGTCCGGATGCAGGCGGCAAAAATCGTCGAAGGTGCCATGATAAAGCGGAATGCGTGGCAGGACTTCGCCAGCCCTTTCTCCCGAGATACAGACTCCATCATTGGCGGACCACCAGGCGTCCAGTTGATGATCCTTGGCGGCCGCAGTTGCGTTGTAGCCTCCGGCCGTCCAGAAGGTGAACTCAGTGCCGTTGGATGTGCGTAGATAAGCTCCCCCGGAGCTGCAGTTCTCTCAGAAGGCCACCCAGACGGGGTCTCCTGCCAGAACGTCGTTCATCATGTGATAGTTGTCGGCGATCCACCACGGGTAGCAGCGGGTCTGATCCTTGTGAGTCAGCCAGATCACCGGGTCTCTCGGTCGAACATGATCGGCCTGAGAAACCGGGACCGTCTCGATATGCTCGGGAGGAGGAAAGGCGTTCTGAGGAATATCGAAGGGTTTATCGGGGGTGAAGCGGTCAACAAATGCGAAGTCCTTGGCCATGAGATCTCCTCGTTTCAGGTTTCAAGTTTCACGGTCCGTAAGCTGTCGAAGTGCAGGCCTATTCGCCTCGGTGGTTCCATGAACTCCTGGTCAGGGGGTAGAGGTCAGATCCTCCACCGAGTCAAAGGGAATACCGAAGGCCACTGCCAGCATATCCTTGATTTCCTGGAAATTCTCTCTGCGAAAAGTCTGTCGGTACATGACCCGAAAGTCGTGACCGAGCTGTTCCATTTCGGCCTTGGGTATATCGCCGTAGGCGCGTCGGTTACGGCGGGCCATGATCCATTGATCGGCCACCCGAGCCCGACCTGACCAATGCGCGATATGGTTCCCCTCGCCGTCGAGAAACAGGAATAAGGGGATGCGTTCCTTGTGCCCGGGGCCGAGAAACTGCTGTATCAACTCGGGCACTTCAGCCTTGATGAGAATCCGAAAGGAGATTCCCTCCACCTGTTCGGCCAGACGGGCCCAGCGTGGCAGGGTATGGACCACATCCGGGCACCAATCCTCACCGACTGCCAGGACATTCAAGGGAGGCAGATTTTTGAAAAAGAGTAAGTCGGAAGACATGAGATCGGGCTTTTCATAGACCTCATCCAGAACGTCCAGGTTCTGTTCGACCTTTTTTCGAAACCCCTCATATTGCAGAGCCTTATCAAAATATTCTTGTAGATTCATGTCGTTGCTCTCGCTTTGTAGCGGCTCTCCGGATTCGGCGCCCTGAGGCGCCTCCCACATTCCGGTCAATCGGTCAGCCGGTCAGCTTTCCCTCTCTACTTCCAGGTCACCTCCATGGCAAAGAAATGGTCAAAGACCTGTCGGTTGGGGCTGTTTTGATCCTCAACCTCCGGACTTCGAATGAAAAAATCCAGCTGCTGAGTGGCGGGGTCGACGGCTCCGGCCGGGCTGTTCTTGTTGAGAAGGGGGTAGTTCATTTTCAAGGTGTCGCGATCACGCATGCCCTGAGTGACCATGAAGTGCACCTGGTATTCCTGGTACAGGGCTTCTCCATTCAAGGTGGCGTGCCCGTAGCCCCAACCCGCCAGGTAAAGAAGAGACTTGGGCCAGTTCGAATCTCCACAGCCCGAGTCCCCATGTTCGAAGATAAACGCCGCCACTCCTCCATCCTGGCAGGGACTGAATTCATGGAATCGGTCCATTTCAACGACCAGATCTCCCTCCGCCACCTTGATTCGGGCGACGAAGGTGCCGGTGTTGTCGATTGCGTTGACATCGATTTCCACCGTGCCGTCAACCGGAGAGACGTTCTCCGCATTGCTGTCGATGTGATCCCATCCGGGAGGATCACTCAGACTGCCGACCTGGTGGAGGGCACCGGCGCCCAGAAGGAAACGTCCTTGATAGAGATCATGTTGCTCGGGAGTGTAGATGCCCATCCCGGTGCCGGGTTGGGAGCGGGGACCCGCTGGTTCAGCAGTTTCCTGGACCACTTCCGGAGCTTCTTCAACACACGAAGCCGTGAGTGAAGCAAGGATCAAGATGATGAAAATAGGGATGAATCTTTTCTGCATTATGCGCCTCCTTTTCGAGGGAACCGAGCGTCATAGGAAATAGTCACACGGGAAGGTGAGCTGCCGGCGACATTAACCTCGATTTCCTGCTTGCCAAAGTATTCGTGCCACGCTTCCAAAAGGTAAGAACCTTCGGGGATATTCTCAATCCGGAATGTGCCGTCGGTGGTGCTGACGGCATGGAATGGATGGTCATTCACCCGGAAGTAGGCCTGCATCCAACCGTGCACGTCGCACTTGACGATGTAGTAACCCGGGCGTTGGACGGTCCGGATGGTTTTCGACTGGTTGGGCCCCAGAGCAAGGTTTCGGGTGAGGAACCCGTACAAGTGGACCGAATGGAAGATCGGATCGCTGTTGACGGCGTCCAATCGACTGCCGGTCGTCATGACGGATGCGTGGGGCTGGAACTGGCAGTCACGGTTGTCGAGTTGCAGGGGAGAGGGTTCCGGTTGGTAGTCTTCGGGCAAGGGAACGCCGTGCAGGGTGACGATCACATTCTTGATGCCCTGAGTCCCGGGTGAAATGAGAATATTCCCCAGCGATTGAGTTTCTCCGCAATCCTGGGGGTCGGTGGTGTTCTCGACCACGGTCGAGTGAGGGATTCGAGAGCCTTCAAAAAGGACTTCTCCTACCAGGACACCTCTTGCAGTTGCTGAAGGAG
>JAZFRU010000393.1:0-13298 GCA_036445815.1 Acidobacteriota bacterium
AGTTCCGGCGTGACTTCCTCGTGGGTATAGACCTGGATCACGTCGCCCACCTTGACATCATTGAAATTGCCAATGGAGATACCACACTCGTACCCCTCCTTGACTTCACTGACATCCCCCTTGAAGCGGCGCAGGGAATCGATCTCACCTTCATAAACAACTACGTTGTCCCTCAGGAGGCGGACCTGAGCATTGCGTTGAACCACACCATCCTGGACATGACAACCCGCGATGACGCCGTATTTCGGTACACGAAAAGTATCTCGAACTTCTGCCCGACCCAGATCTTTTTCCCTGAGAGTGGGATCCAGAAGTCCCACCATCGCCTGCCTGATCTCTTCTGAGACATCATAAATGACGGTATGAAGCCTCAGGTCCACCTGCTCATGGACCACCAGGTCCTGGGCCGTCCGTTCCGGTCTTACGTTGAATCCGACCACGATGGCGTCCGAAGCACTGGCCAAGAGCACATCCGACTCGGAAACCGCACCGACGCCGCTGTGAATGACCTTGACGCGAACCTTCTCGGTGCTTAGCTTTTCCAAAGTATCGACCAATACCTCGATCGAGCCCTGGGCGTCAGCCTTCAATACCGCACGGAGCTCCTTGAGCTCTCCACTTTCCATCTGGGCGTAGAGATCATCCAGGCTGACCCGGGAGGATTGGGCCAACTCCTGCTCTTTGAGTTGCTGCTGACGGTATTCTCCAATTTCACGGGCTCGTCCGGCGGATTCCACTACCTGAAAGTTGTCTCCTGCCTGAGGAATACTCTGGAATCCAAGGACCTCTACGGCGCTGGTAGCTGCCGATTCCGTCACCGAGTTGCCGCGGTCATCAAACATGGCTCGAACTTTCCCATAAACCGCCCCGGTGATAAACGAGTCGCCGATCTGGATGGTTCCGTTTTGTACCAAGACGGTGGCCACGACTCCACGCCCCTTGTCCAATTTCGCTTCCAGGATGACACCGGAAGCTGCTCGGTCTGGATTGGTTGTCAATTCCAACATTTCCGTCGACAACAGAATCATTTCCAATAGCGAGTCCAGATTCGTGTTCTCCTTGGCGGAGACTTCCACCATCACGGTGTCTCCCCCCCAATCTTCCGCAATCAGCTCATACTCAGATAATTCCTGCTTGACGCGCTGAGGTTCCGATCCAGCCTTATCAATCTTGTTGATGGCGACCACGATGGGCACTTCAGCGGCCCGGGCGTGATCGATAGCTTCTTTGGTCTGGGGCATCACCCCATCATCCGCCGCCACCACCAACACCACGATATCCGTGACCTGCGCACCACGAGACCTCATTCGAGTAAATGCCTCATGTCCCGGAGTGTCGATAAAGACAATCCTGCGATCTTTGACATCCACGTGATAGGCACCGATGTGCTGGGTAATTCCGCCTGCCTCCCTTGCGGCCACCTGAGTATTCCGGATGGAGTCCAGTAACGACGTCTTGCCATGATCCACGTGTCCCATAACGGTGACGACCGGATCTCGGGTTATCAGGGCGTCGGCAACGTCAACGACCTGCTCCTCCACCACAGCTGCCTGTTCAAAGGATACGAATTTGGCAATGACTCCACGGGCTTCACAGAGGCCCTCCACAATCTTGGGGTCGAGGGTCTGGTTGATTGTCGCCATCATTCCCTGGCCGAAGAGCTCCTTGATGATTGCATTGCTCTTCACATGGAGTTTTCCGGCGAGATCCTTGACGGTCACCTTTTCGGAAAAAGTCACTTCCCGAATGCCACGTTCCTCTTCCGCTTCTGAAGCGGGTGCTTCCTCAGCTGCAGTGCTCTCTTCAACCTTCTCAGGTCCTGCCTCAACCTCTTCTATCGTCTCAACGGGTTCCTCGGCAACGACTTCTTCGGACACTTCGACCTTCTCCGGAGGAGTGGGAGGCTGGAGAGGTGCCTTTTTAACTTCCTGAGTGGAAGCCAGCTTATCCAGTTCCGCCTGAGTGGGGCCGGCCATGGCCTTTTCAACCGCTTCCTCCGAAATATGAGCCTCAACGGTCTGAATAATCGGGGCATCCTCAATGGTGACGGCCACCGTGAGAGGATCTTCATCTCCGGGAAGTGCAACCTTGCGGTAGCTGGCCTGACCCTTGCGGGGTTTCAACGAACGGGCAAAGGGAGCGGATAGCTCCTCATCTTCAACTTTGGCGACCCCTTTACGGGGTTTACCCAACTGCTTGATACTCTTTCGCGCCTTGGTGGCAACGGCCTTTTTCTTAGCCTTCTTCTCTTTCTTCTCCTTGGCTTTCTCTTCTTCCTGCTGCTCCAGATCCACCATCATCTGAAGGCGCCGGCGAATGCGATCGGCGATATCGTGATCCACCGGAGTATCCGCCGAGGGAACCCACACTCCGACCTTCTTGAGTTCGGAGATCACCACTGCATTCTTTATTTCGAATTCCGAAGCTAATTCACTGACTCTCACCTGTTGCATTACTCCTTCTCGGTACCCCCCATGCTCTCGTTTGCCTCCCCAACCGGCTCAGCAACGAGTTCCTCACTTTCACTCGACTCCTCCACAGCAGGCTCTGAGACGGAGGCCGCTTCGGCCTCGGGCTCTTCTTCGACCTGTCCAGCGCCGTCAAGCGTCTCGGACTCCGGAGATGCCCTGAATGCCTGGGCGACCTCGAAGAGCTTCTCGGCCGTCTTTGGACCGAACCCGGGAAGGGCCGACAAAGACTCCACCGACTGGGCCTGCAAGTCCTGGATACTGTTGATACCAGCCTCCTGCAGCTTCGTCACCGTTTTCCCCCCCACGCCTTTGAGGTCGGACAGAGCATCGGCAGATGCAGAAGAAGAAGAAGAAGAAATCCCGGTGATGGCGTCCATCTGTGTCAAGATCTCCTGCTTCTTCTCCGCCGCACTCTTGATGTTGATCTCCCATCCCAGCAACCTTGCAGCCAGCCGAACGTTCTGACCCTTCCTGCCGATGGCTAGAGAAAGCTGGTCTTCACCCACGATGACCTCCAGGATCTTGGCCATCGGATCGACAACGATAATATTGGAGATCTTGGCCGGATTGAGGGCATTGGTGGTGTACTCCACGATGTCCTGGGAATATTTAATGATGTCGATCTTTTCGCCGCGCATCTCGCGGATGACTGCATTGATCCGACTTCCCTTCATTCCCACACAGGCGCCCACCGGATCGACCGCATCATCGCGACTGGTCACGGCTACTTTGGCGCGTTCGCCACCCTCGCGGACGGCATTCTGGATCACAACTGTGCCGTCGTAGACCTCGGGAATCTCCATCTCGAAGAGTCGAATGAGCAGACTGGGATCACTTCTGGAAACCACAATCTGAGGTCCCTGCGACAGGCGGTGCACCTTGATGATGACAGCCCTGACACGGTCTCCCAGTTTGTACTGCTCGTTCTGGCTCTGTTCCGAATAGGGAAGAATGGCCTCAGTCCGGCCAATATCCAGCACAATATCCCTGCCCTCGTTCCGCCTGACGATGGCGTTCACCAGCTGACCGATTTGCTCGGAAAACTCCGTGAAAATAATTTCACGCTCGGCCTCGCGCACCTTTTGAAAGATGACCTGTTTGGCTGTTTGGGCAGCAATTCGGCCCAGGTCCACCGTCGGCTTGGGGATTTCAATATAGTCATCCACCGCGAATGTGTCATCCACCTCGAGGGCCTCTTCAAGCGACATCTCGGTCAAAGAATCCTCGACCTCTTCCACAATTCTCTTGACAGCAAAGACATCGATTGTTCCAGATTCAGGCTCAAAACGGGCCTGCAAATCCTCTTCAGTCTTGAAGAATTTCTTGGCCGCTGCAACCATCGCATCTTCCAGGGCTTCGCGTACAATTTGCGCATCGATACCCTTTTCTCGACTGATCTGCTCAATGACCGGGCCCAGTAGATTTGCCATACTTCGCTAACCTCGACTCGCTTCGTCTCTTCCAAATCGATGAATCAGGTGCGCTCTTCGGATCTTTTCGAAGGGAATGAGGCACGTCTCATCCTTCAGTTCCAGGTTCAGAATCCCGCTGGAAATACTCCGGATGAAACCCTTGAACTTCTTCCGATCATCGATCTTCTCAGTCGTGAACAACCGGATCTCCTTGCCCACAAAGCGCTGATAGTCTTCCTCCTTGAAAAGAGGCCGCTCGATGCCCGGAGAGGAGACCTCCAGCGTATAGCGAGGGACAATCACATCCTCTTCATCCAGCAACGTCCCGATCCGTCTGCTCACCGTCGCGCAATCCTGATGATTCACCCCACCCGGCTTATCGATATAAATTCGCAAAACCGCCGGGGAGGTTTTGGCAGGATATTCAATGTGTACGAGTTCCAGCCTCTCCTCCTTCACCACGCGTTCGAGCAAGTCTCCCAAGTATCTTGCTACATCCATACATTTTTACCCCTAAAACCAAAAAAGCGGGCTATGAGCCCACTTATTGGAATAGCGGCTTGTCGCACCAAGTATAGGCGATAACTGGGCTTAATACAACCAGCGTGGTGGTAGGTGGGGATTCCGGTGAGGTGCCTGAATTGGCTGGCAGCCACCCTGCCAGCCGCCTCTTCGCGACCGAAGAGGGCGCTGATTGCGAAACAGTGCCCCGTCAGGGAGCGACCGTAACCGTGCCGATCTTTTCCAACTCGGGTTTGAGCTGATCTCCAGGACCCGCCACGACCAGAACAAAGTCCTCCAGGGACAAATATTCCTGAACAGCTCTTTGAAACACCTCAGGAGTCACCCGGTTGAGGCGGTAGCCATAATAGTTGATAAAGTTGACGCCCACATTGAACAGGTTGGTTTCCAGCAGTTGATAGAGTCGAGGGACGGGTTCCTGCATGGAATAGGTCTGGTCCTGGTAAACCAGCCGTTTAGCCTCCTCGAACCTGGGACTGTCGATCAGACCCTGTTCGAGCTCCTCGATCAGGGTCTCAAACTTGTCGAAATAGGCCAAAAGTTGCTGCGGTGGGGCTTGAATGCTCAACTGTAGCAAACCCGGCATGAGCCGTCCCTGGACCTCGGTCGAGGCGTGAATCTGCTCCCTCTGCTCCACCTCACCGGCCCAGTCGGGAAGGGAGAGCATCAGATACTGCTCCAGAACCTTCAGAGCGTAATAATCAGCTGAATCCCGGCTCACCGCCAGCTTGCCCAGCCGGAACATGGCACTGGAAGCCGCTGCCTCCATCAGGTGAATCTGTCGCCCGCTGAGTGGAATGGCTTTCCGGAAAGTAAAAGGCAAAGGCCTGCTTCTGACCCAGTTTCCCCATTGACGACTCAAGGCCTCGAACAGTTCGTCTCGCCCTCCGGAATCGTAGAGAGCCAATTGTGCCTGATTGGGAAGAAACAATTTGCGATAGTGGACCCTGACATCTCTCAGAGTCTGATTCCGAATAGTTCTGGGGACGCCCTTGATGGGATGCCCGTAGGGATGGGCTTGAAACAATTGGGCGTTCAGGAGTTTCTGCGTGCGAACCTGCACCTGCTGGCTTTCCTGTTCCACCTGTTCTTCCAGCTGAAGGATGAGCCGATCGAAGGTCTCCTGGAGGAAAACGGGATGGACCACCAGTTCGGCAAGCAGATTCAACACCTCTACCATGCGTTCCCGGCCGGCATCTCCAAATAAATAGATGGCATCCCACTCGACCCGGAAATCCAGTTTGGCCCCTAACTTTTCAATTTCCTCTCGAATGGTCAAACCATCGGAGACCTGGATTTCCTCGAACATCAACCAAGTGGTCAGATAACTCAACCCCCACTTGTTTACCGGGTCAAAAGCGGCACCGTTTTTGATCATCAAGACAAAGGGAACACGGTCCTCACCGCCCGAAAGAAATACGATCTCCATACCATTCAGGAGGGGCTGTTTGTAGAATTCAGGGATGGGGATCAGATCATAGTTTTCAGCTCTGCTGTCGTTTGTCGATATAATCAAAACGACAAACAATGAAAACGCCAAGCGGACCGTTCGATTCGACATCTCCAGCCATTCTAGTAGAAGGGACAACACCCATCAAACGTGGAACCTGTAAATTTTCATATTGACTCCATTGAACGACATCAACTACCCAATGGCCTGACCGTCCTACTGCGGGAAGATCCCGCCGTCCCCATGGTCTCGTCCATGATCTGGTATCGAGTCGGATCACGCTTTGAAAGGCCTGGTATCACCGGGATCTCTCATTTCCTGGAACATATGATGTTCAAGGGAACCGACCGCTACCAAAAGGGAGAGATCGACCGGATCACCGCCTGCCAGGGAGGCAGCAACAACGCTTTCACCTCCCACGACTATACGGCCTATTACTTCACCTTCGCTTCGGACCGCTGGGGTTCCGCCCTGGAGATTGAAGCAAATCGAATGGTCAATAATCGATTTGTTCCTGAGGAGTTGGAACTGGAAAGGAAGGTGATTATTGAAGAGCTCAAGACGGATCTCGATACTCCATGGGGAGCCCTGCACGACAAGGTAGAAGGCCAGTCCTTCGAGAAACATCCTTATCAATTCCCCATCATTGGAAGAATCCAGGATGTGGCCTCGATCAGCCAAAAACAGTTGATCGAGCACTATCGTCAGTTTTACGGCCCCAACAATGCCACCCTCGTCCTGGTAGGAGACCTGGACGCCCGGACAGCTCTGGACCGGGTGGAGCAACTCTTTGCTCCCATACCCTCGTCTGATCCGCCTGAGATTCACCCCATCCGGGAGGCCACACGAAAACAGCAAGTTCGCATCCAGGCAACCATGCCAACTCACACTGCAAGAATACTCCTGGCCTTTCCGGCACCTTCGATTCATCAAGTCGACCATTACGCCCTGAGACTTCTCGATGCTGTCTTGTCCGAAGGAAAACTTTCAAGGCTCTACCGCCGGCTGGTGGACAAGGAGCAGGTGGCATCCGTCATCAGCACCGAGTATGGAGAAACCTTCGACCCTTATCTTTTCTTCATCGCTGCAGAACTCCACAGGGAGGCGGATCTGGAGAAGACAGAAGAGATGATCTTTGAGGAATTATTCCAGCTCACCCGACATCCCGTGTCCGAGATAGAACTCCAAAGGGCAAAGAATCAATGCCTGGTCCAGTTCTTCTCCGGTTTTGAAACAACCCTGGATCAGGCCACCCAGATCGGACTGCTGGAGACATTGGCCTGCCCTGGCTACTGGGACGATTTCGCCCGACAAATCATCGCTCAAACAGCCGAAGACGTTCAAAGGGCAGCGGCCCATTTCTGTTCTTCCCAACAGGCCACCGTGGGAACGTTGCGCAATGGACCCCGTGAAGTTTAACCGCTACCGCCTTCCCAACGATTTGACGGTGTTAGTCTCCGAAAGTTCCCGGCTGCCGCTGGTTTCCATCAGTGCTTTCGTGCTGGCTGGTGCCAGTCGAAATCCCCTTCAGCGGCCCGGGTTGGCTGCCCTGACCTCTCGCCTGCTGGATGAAGGCACCGAGAATCACTCAGCCCATGAAATCTCAGAAATGGTTGAGAATACGGGGGGAAGCCTCTCTACCTTTTGTGAAAGGGAGATCAGCGGCATCTCGGCGGTGGTCACCTCGTCCCACCTGGGCCTGAGCCTGGACCTGGTGCAGGAGATGCTGCGTTGCCCGGTCTTCCCGGACGAGCGCTTTCAAATGGAGAGGCAAAAAGTTCTGAGTTTTCTTCAGGCCATGGGCGATGATCCTCAATTCGTCGCCGCCAACCGCCTCAACGGCTGGGTCTACCGGAACAGCCCACTGCAATATCCAGTCCTGGGAACGGAACAGAGCGTTACCGACATGGATATCGGAGACCTTCGGTGTTTTCATCGAGAAACCTTTGCTCCCCAGAACACGATTCTCGTGGTAGTGGGAGATGTTCAGGCAGAACAGATCTTGTCGATGTGTCAGGAGCGATTGTCAGACTGGCACAACCCTGACTGGCGCCCGTATGATCCACCCCATTTCGAGCGGCAAACAGAATCGCTTCATGATGAACAGGTCATGGAAAAGGAACAGATCACGATCTTCCTCGGACATCTGGGAATCCGCCGTGACAATCCAGACTATTATGCTTTGCAGATCATGGATACCATCCTGGGAAGTGGCCCGGGCTTTACCAGTCGAATTCCCCGAACCCTCAGAGATGAACAGGGACTCGCCTACAGCACCTATGCAGGCATCTCTCCCTCCAGCGGTCTGGAGCCCGGACGCTTCGTCGCCTGGATCACCACCTCCCCTGAAAATCGGCACCAAGCCCTGGATGGCCTCCTGTTTGAAATCAACGATCTGATTCAAAACGGAATCACCGATCAGGAACTGACGGCCGCCCAGGATTATCTCACCGGGAACTTTGTCTTCGAATTTCAATCCAATGTCCATGTCGCCCAGTTCTTGTTGGCGATGGAACTCTACGACCTGGGTCAGGATTATGCGCAACGATATCCAGAAACCATCCGGAAAATCACCCGCCAGGAGATTCACCGAGTTGCCCGCCAATACCTGGATACGGTACACTACGCCACGGTTGTTGTTGGACCGAAGCATGAGACAAAACCTGACAACCAGTAATGAAATCCCTCTCCTTCAAAACCACCGGCCTCGGGCTTGGTTCGCCCTGGCTTTTCTGGTGTTGCTGACGGCAGTCTCCTGCGGGGGCAGACCGCCCCCTCTCTTGCGTTCTCCGGTACCCACCCAGCCCACGGCATCGCCGCCGCCAGTGGATGTTCCGACCCCTCCAGCGGTCACTCCTCCCGACTTAGAGGTCCGCATTGAGCCCGACGTGATCCAGCAAGGGGAGTCGGCACTGCTCACCTGGGAAGCCACCAATGCCGATCGTGTTGTGATCGATCACAACATCGGTTCGG
The DNA here is from genome assembly GCA_036445815.1 of Acidobacteriota bacterium. Classification (GTDB taxonomy): domain Bacteria; phylum Acidobacteriota; class UBA6911; order RPQK01; family JADFOI01; genus JAPYTY01. The sequence goes on from JAZFRU010000393.1 coordinate 8,829, forward strand.
TCGAGACATCGGGCAGAATCAGATTTTTTCCCGACGGGACAACTCGCTATGAAGTGGCCGCCGAAGGAGCAGGTGGGAGAGTGGTCAGGAACGTCACCATTGAGGTGATCCGGGATGAAATAATCTCCGAGGAAATACTGACGGGAGTGCCCTTGGGGGAACAATTCGAAAACTCTGTTCGGCCAGTATTTTTTTCATATGACAGCGCCACACTTACACCGTCCTCCTTTGCCATATTGGATGAAAGTATTGATTGGCTCATGAAACCCGAAAATCTCCAGGTCCGCTTTCTCGTCGAAGGGCATTGCGATCAACGAGGCACGGAAGAATACAATTTAGCCCTGGGAGACAGGAGAGCGCAAACCGTGAAAGCCTACCTGTTGGCCAAAGGGATCCAAGGCGGCCGGGTAGGCACACTATCTCTTGGCGAGGAAAGACCCTTTGATCTGCGCCAGACAAAACCCGCCTGGGCGCTCAACCGCAGAGCTCACTTTGTCTTGACCGTCGAAGATTAATCAACGCCTCCCAGAATCGCCTGCCACCATGTTCGAATCCAAAGTATCTGCAAGATCTCCCAACTTCTGGAAATTTGTCATCGCTTCGGTGGCAATCCTGGCGGTGGTTCTATCGGTCATCACGTTTCTTCTGCTTCAGGGTGAATCCGGCGAAACACCCCTGACCGGAATTCTTCGCGAAAACGCTCCCGACTACGACTGGTACCAGAAGTACCTGCGACTCAAGAATCCCCAGGTGAAAATGACCAATAGCCTCTCAGGCAATCGACTGGTCCTCTTTTCCGCTGTCATTGAAAACGGGGGGGAGAGGACGGTAGATGTGGTGGAGGTGGAGTTGAGCTTCTTCAACTACGATGAGCTGGTCTCGACCGCCGTGAAAACTCCCATCCGTCCGGGGCCGGCGAGCCGAACTCCGCCCATTGAAACCTTTGAAGAACGTGGATTCACTCTCTACGTCGAAGACCTGCCCGATGACTGGATGGCCCTCCATGCGGAAATGGCAATTCACGGAATTCGGTTCGTGGAGCGCTGACCGCTGGTCGAAGACCAGCGCGTTTCATGTTTCACGTTTCAGGTTTAACGAAACAAGAGAAGAGCCGCTCGCAGAGCGGCTTCCGAATTCGGCGCCCTGAGGCGCCTCCCACATTCCGGATCCACCTGGAAGGTGGAACGCGCGAGGCCCGAAGGGCCGAAGCGCTGCCCCCTGACAGACAGGGCACACAGTCTCGGGATTGAAAGCCTGTTCAGACAAGGCACTGGATCAGTTCCTGCCCCAGGTCCGCTTCTTCCGGAACGCTCTGGAACACTTCCTTCCACACACCAGGACCCTCCATGCAGGCATAGACTTGGGTGCTGGGTGACTTTTCTCGAATCCATTTCACCACCTGATGATACATCTTCACCCGCAGAGGCTTGAAGTAACGCATCTTGCCATCAGGGCTGGGAATCAATTCACCCAACGGCAGGGAACTGTTGGGAAATCGACGGCGCATGGTTTGCTTCAGTTGGGAGGTCATTCTCAGGGATGCCACCGAGATCCAGGGGATTGAATTCGCCGGAATCCGTTGGAAAATCTCTTCAATCAAGTCTCGATACCCTATCTCCCACCCGGGGTAACAAATCAATGGATCCAGGTGAAATCCGACGGGATATCCCGCCCGGACACACTCTTCTGCCGCAGCCAACCTTTGACTGATCGAGGCCGTCTTGTGCTCCTCCTTCTCCTGGATATAAGGAGGGTTCATCGACCAGGAAACGACGGTTTTCCCCCGGTGATCGAGATCCAGGAGATTTTTCACGCAATTGGATTTGGTCTTCAGTTCCAACACGGCATTGGACTGCCGGGCGAAAAACTCGACCAAGACGATGCTGTAGCCCGTCAGCGGGTCCAGTCCCAGGCTATCGGCCAGTTCGCCGGTTCCTATCCGAAAGTAAGAATGGGGTGACTGAGTGAAGGCGGCCTGCAATTCCTTCCTCAGATCCGCTTCATTGGCATAGATCGTCATGTAGGGAAAGTTCAGATAAGACTGAAGGTAGCAGTAACTGCACTCCATATGACAGTTGCTGGCATAATTGATCACAAAATAATTACAACACACTCCCTTGAGGCCCTCTTTGGCCTGACGTCCCGGGCAAGGTTTGAAGAATCTGCCCTTGTGGTGAGCCAGAATGAGTGATTGTTTGGACCGGGGAATCGTGGGATTCCATTGCTGTGCCTCCTCGAGCAGGAAGTCCGTTGAGTCAACGCTCCGGACGGGAATGCCAGGTAGGGCGTCGAGCACATTTTTCGTGATAGGAGAGTTCTCCACCGCGCGTTCGACGAAAACCTGTTCAGGGCGGTACGGTTTCATCCGGTTAACTCTCCCCACTTTAGACCAACTTGAAGATCTCTTTCAGTTCATCGGTTCGAGCCACAACATCCAATTTTGTAGCGATCTTCGACAATTCATCGGGATCCCCGAAGGAGAAATTTATCTTAAACCGATCGCCTTCAAAATAGGGAGGAGCCTCGAAGTGAATACGAGGCGGAATCTTCAGAGCCGCCTTGAGCGCTTTATAACGCATTTCATGCCGGGTCAGATGAGGAAATCGAAGTCGGCGTAGCGCCTCAAAGGCCCTGCCGAAACGCTCTGCTACAGACAAATTCTCATTTCGCTCGATGTCGGCGGCTTCACACTCTTGCCAGATCATCGGCAGATCCCATGCCCCCACACCGGATTTCTCCTGTTTTTGCAAGGCACGCAACTCATCCAAGATCGTAAAGAGCTGCTTCTGCTTGTTCTTGCCCAGCTGGAATCGAGTGGTCAGTTCAAGAAAGAAATCCTGCTCGTCGTCCTTCCATTTGGCCAGCTTCAGGGCGGTATCAGGCTCCAGCGGGTTGAGAAGATTTCGCTGCAGCGCCCTGGGTAACTGCGCCAGATCCAGATATTGGTCGAGGTGAAAACGATCGGCCCGGATTTCCAGCGGCGGCATGAAGTCCTCCATCAAGGCCTTCTCTGTCAGTGAGAACTGCCGCCGAAGTTTCAACAGCACATGTGCCTTTTCCAGAATATGGAGTTCCCGGGTGGCCAGGTTGTCCTCGAGAGCCTCGATAAAGAGAGCCAGTGGGTCCTCGTCGAGCACCCGGACCCAGCAAGGAATGTTCTGAATTCCCAGGTTGCGGCAGGAGAAAAATCGGCGAAAACCCATCACAATTCTGAATTGGCTCTCGGCTGTCTTCTGAATGTGCAGAGGTGCCAGGAGACCCGTTCTTCCAACAGAGCGGTTGAGTTGCTCGATCGGCGACCAGGGCAAAGAAATGGCGAAAAACCGATCCTCAGGATTAATCTGTTCAACAGAAATCATCTTGACAGCGTCGGCCGATGGTTCGAACATGGGTTTGAGTCTACCGCATTGGCAACCTTCGGGACATTGAGTCATCTCAGCTAATGGTTGAGGATAGTTGAGGATGGAGCAAGAATATAGGATACAGAGTTGATTGAACGCCCCAATAAACTGTGTTAATGTCCACGGAATCATTTATGGTTGGTTTGCGCATGGCAAGGCCATTGAATGGACCATTGATGACACCTTTACTAAGGGAGGTCAGGAAGTTAATGAGTTTGCAAACCACTTGGAAAACGATTTTCGTATTTTGTTTAGTTCTGGGTCACACTTGGAACCCGGTTCAAGGCCAGTACACCACCGAAGAATACGCAGCCTATGAGATGGCTGTGAATTCTGATCCGGCGGAGAGGTACGACGCCATTATTTCTTTTCTGACCGCCAATCCCAAATCCGCCCTGGTCGAGTATGCCGTCGCCAGCTACCTGAAGCAGATGCAGGAAGTTCAGAACCAGGGACAATCACAGCAGGTCATCTCAGCTGGAGAGAAACTCCTGGCCGTGACGCCGGACGACCTGAATGCTCAATACATGACTGCCCTGGCGGCCTATCAGATTCAGAACTTTGAAAAGGCCACGAGCTATGGTGAGAGCGTCTACGCCTCCAAGCCCGAAACACAACTTGCTTTTGTCCTGCTCAACTCATTCGCGCAGCTGGGCAATCAAGACAAGCTGATTGAGTATGGAGACAAATATTGCGCTGAACAGGCTCCCAAGGGCTGCTTTCAGATTTTCAGTCGGATTGTCACGATTTATGCTGGGCGCAAGGAATGGGACAAGGCCGCCCAGTATGCCGAAAAGGCAGTCGAGGGGTTGGAAGCAGCTGACAATCCCGGCCAGATGTCTGACGGCGATTGGAAGAGCTACCTCGAAAAAGAGAAGGCCACCGCTTACACCGTGATTGGTCGTTCCTCCGCGGAGCGAAAAAATTGGGAGGCCGCCATTTCCAATTACGAGAAAGTGCTCACCCTCTCCACAGATCCCGCCGCCAAGGCAGAGGCCTATTACTACACCGGAATGGGCCGTTGGGATCAGAGAGAGATGAGCTCCGCGATGAATGCATTCGCCAATGG
>JAZFRU010000394.1:0-4215 GCA_036445815.1 Acidobacteriota bacterium
GGAACCGATATCCGGGGCAGTCGGGGAACCGTTCCTGCCGGAGCTGCCGGCACCGTGGGCGGGGTCGACTCGGTCAAGGAATTCAAGGTCATCACCGGTGCCTTCAGTGCTGAATACGGCCGTTTCACGGGAGGTGTGGTGACGGCGGTGACCAAGTCTGGGACCAATGTGGTTCATGGATCCATCTACGAATTCCACCGCAACAGTGCGCTGGATGCCCGTAATTTCTTTGACCGGGATCCGCGTATTGCGGGACGGAGTGATGTCCCCGAGTTCAAGCGCAACCAGTTTGGCTTTTCTCTGGGTGGTCCTATCGTGAAAGACAAGACCTTTTTCTTCGCCAATGTCGAGGCATTACGACAGAGGTTGCAGAACACCGTCCTTAGTAATGTTCCCAGCATGGAAGCCCGGAACGGGCAGCTCCGAGGATTCAACCCCATTTTAAGGCGTCCCATATCGGGGGAAGTATCGCCCCGAATGCAGCCCTACCTGGATCTGATTCCTCTGGCCAACGGCCGCGATCTGGGCGGCGGGATCGCCGAGCATTTTGGAGGGCAGAACTTCCCTGTGGATCAGGAACTCTTTACCGTGCGACTCGACCACGAGTTCTCAGACTCGGATTCATTCTTTGCTCGTTACACGCTGGATCAATCAGGCAAGCAGCAATTTGAGTCGCTCCAGTCAGATCTCATATTCGAGTACCGGTACCAGTATCTGACGCTCTCGGAAAGGCATATTTTCTCACCGAACGTGATCAATGAGCTGCGGATTGGGTTTACCCGCTCCAAGGCCAACCAAACCGGGATTGAAACCGTCGCGGTTGATCCCAGTCTGCGTTTCAGCAACCAGCCCGTTCCTCTTCTGGGGCGTTTCGTCGGGGGAGGGCTTTCCTCGTTTGGGAACTTCCTGGGGCTTTTCCAGATCCCCAACAATTTTTCTTACTCGGACGATCTGAGTTGGACCCGCGGAAGTCATTTTCTAAAAATCGGTGCCGCCTTCACCCGCATGCAGTTCAACGGGGCTGTGGGTGTACGGACCAACGGGTTCTACGTCTTCACTTCCATGTTGAACTTCGTCCGAGGAGAGCCGATCGCTTTCGATGGCTTCAGAACCCCTAAATACGTGGGTGGAATGCGCCAAAATCTGTTTGGATTCTATATCCAGGATGATTGGAGGGTTTCTTCCAGGCTGACCGTGAACTTGGGTCTGCGCTATGAATTCATCACCTCCCCCACCGAAGTGGGGACAGGAGAGAGCGTTGGATTTCCTGAAATCGAAGGACGGATTGCCAATCTGGTGAATGTGAACGATGCCGAACTGCATCTGGGTAATTCCCTTTTCGAGAATCCATCCCTGAAGAATTTCTCTCCCCGAATTGGATTTGCCTGGGATGTTTTCGGGACTGCCAAAACGTCCGTTCGAGGTGGATTTGGTCTGTTTCACGATCAATTGACCTCTTATCTGTGGGGTTCGGCTTCGGTTTTCAATCCACCTTTTTCTCAGCGTGTTTCTCAACGCGCCGCCAACCCCTTCACAGCTCCTTTCCCCCCGGTGGGGCCAAATTCGGACCCCTATAGCGGAGCCAATACCGTCCCGGCGGTGTGGTCGATGGGAGATGTCAAGCAGCCTTACATCATGCAATACAGCCTGAATATTCAGCAGGAGATCTTGCCCAACACGGTCCTGACCCTCGGCTACCAGGGATCCCAGGGACGAAAGCTTCCGCGTCTGACCAACGATGCCAATTTAGTGAATCCTGTGAAGTTTGATTCCAGCCAGTTTCCCAATGGGCCGGGGCCGGAGTTCAACGGCCGCACCTTCTTTCCTTTTGAGGGGCTACCTCCCTCAACCGCACGTAAGAGAAACCCCAACTTTGGCGGAGTCCGTATGGAACTTTGGGATGGAAACTCCTCCTACAACGCCCTCAGATTTGGTTTGACCCGGCGTTTCAGTGCGGGTTTTCAATTCCAGGCCGCCTATAATTTCTCCAAGGGGATTGACGAATCCTCCAACACAGGCCATTCCGACAACAATGGCGGCAGAAGTGAGTTCAGTGGCTGGTCTGTACCCGATCCGGATGATAAACAGACCTCGCGTGGGTTGAGTGGAAACCATGTTGCCCATACCTTCTCGGCCAACTTCACCTACGAGCTGCCCTTTAGTTCGCAGGGCATGGCCGGAAAACTGGTCGGAGGATGGCAGGTCAACGGGATTTTAACCATGGCCACCGGACCTGCCAGTTCTTTCAGTCTGGGAAGCTTTGACCGGGCCGAAAGCGGCCAGTTCGAGTTCTCTCAGAGACCCGAATTGAAAGCGGGAGCCAGCAATAATCCGGTCTTGAGCGATGGTCGTGATCCCAACGCCTATTACGATGTGAGTGGCTTCGAACTGGCTCCACGGGGCTTCTTTGGCAATTTAGGGAGAAACACGCTGATTTCTCCAGGAGTGGCCACCTTCGATATGGGAGTGGCCAAGAGTTTCGCCCTCCACGAAGGTGCGACGCTCCAGTTCAGGACCGAGTTATTCAATGTTTTCAACCGTGCCAACTTCAGCCAGCCCAGCATGGACGTTTTTGTTGGAATCGATCGTGCGGGAAATGCGACTCTTTCTCCCAATGCCGGTCGGATCACGACGACCACGGGAACGTCGCGGCAGATTCAGTTCGCTTTGAAAATTTTGTTTTAATCTGGTGACTGATTCGAGTCGGAGATTACCAGAGTGATTTAGAGGTAAATCGTTAAGGAGGACAATTATGAGACTACGATTTTATGGATGTTTACTGGCCGTGGGAAGTTTCTTTGCCGTGCAGGCTTTCGCCCATGTGGGGATGCTGCCCCGGCAGGGCGTCTCGGGAACCCATCATGTGGCGTTCTCGGTGAGAGCTCCGGTCGAGAAGGAAATTCCGACCGTGGAATTGAAGATTGAGATTCCGTCGGAATGGAAGGACGCCGGAGGCCAGGTGGATCGGGTGGAATACAATCCCAACTGGCAGGTCGAGATCGAACGAGACGAAGACGATTGGATCAAGACGGTCCGCTGGTACGGCAACGAGGCACCCGATTATTCCTTCATCCAGTTTGGCATGATCATCACGCTGCCGAAGCTGGAAGGCATGCAGCAGATCAAGGCCTGGCAGAAGTACTCGGATGGAAGCGTGGTGGCCTGGATCGAGGACCGTAACGAGGAGGGCACCGAGAATCCCGCCGCCGCCCTGATGCTGCATTCGGGTGACGAAGGCGGAACTCCCATGGTTTCACTAGGACTGAGCGGATTGATCGGCGGCTTGCTGGGGGCCGGTCTGATCCTGGTCGCTGGAAAAAACGGAAAGAAATCCCACCAATCGTAAATCCAACGGAGTCACCGAATAAATGAAGAAAGAGCCCTGGACCCGTCACGGTCCAGGGCTTTTCGGGCACCCACTGGGGGCCGGCCGGGCTTCAGCTTGCTCTCAGTGGGTAACCAGAACCGATGGTCAGGAGGTCCTCGGTTGAGGATCATGATCGAAGAGGAGCGAGTATGAAGTCCAGTGTGTCTGCCCTGACCGGGTTGGTTGTTGTTGTTCTGCTGCTGGCGACCCAGTTGGTAGGAGCGCGGAGTCCCCAGCAGGTGCAGGAGGCGACCATCAAGGTGACCGAAAAGGGCTATGAGCCCAACCAGTTGAGCCTTCGACTGGGGGTTCCCGCCCGTGTGACGTTTGTACGCGAAACCGACGCCACTTGTGGGACCGAAGTCGTCCTGCCGGAGTACGACATCGAGCGTAAGCTGCCGCTTGGTGAGTCCGTGGTCATCGAGTTCACACCTCAAAAATCTGGTGAGTTTGGGTTCGCTTGCGGTATGAATATGGTGAAAGGCAAGCTGATCGTTTCTGAAAACTAAAAGTCAGCTGCCGGCACAAAAAATAGATAGAACGATTCTCAGGAAGGCTTCTTTCCCCTCATAGACTATCGACTCAACGGACTCCTTATTGATAGGTTTCCGGTTCTTGGGAAGAATGTGCTGGGCCGGGGGAGGTGAGTCTTTGTTGTCTGGGAATTGACTGCACTGCACGGGTGGTCAATGTACAGTTTAGGAAGATTTTGATAAAAAAAGTTCTGGGTGCCGAGTCACTCTTCGTGAGCCCCCTGGTACTTCTTTTGTGGAGTGCCGGCTGTGTATCCACAAACCTACCGTTATCCTCTGATCACCCGGCCCGAGTCGATGCCCCCAGTGGACAGG
>JAZFRU010000395.1:0-4987 GCA_036445815.1 Acidobacteriota bacterium
CAGTCTCAGGCATCACAGGGGGAGGCTCACTGACCAGTGTGTATGGAATGTGGGAGGCGCCTCGACCGCTGGCCTTCGACCAGCGCGTTTCAAGTTTCAAGCTTCACGCAATGAATGGGCTAGGCCCGCATTTCTCACACCTTCTCGTCGCGAAGCGACGCCGCCTTCATCTGAGCGAAGCGAAGCCGCCTTTATCTGAGCGAAGCGAAGCCGCCTTTATCTGAGCGAAGCGAAGAAAGGGCCGGCCTGACAAGGCGCGAGACGGGAAGATACCGCAGGCGTACTCGTGCAGTACGCCGAGGAGGCTGAGGGGTACCCGCTTGCGGGTCGCGCAACACAGTCAGGACGGATCATGGTGCCGATGCAGTAGAGGGGATGTGAGAAATGGGGGCTAGATATCTCTCGGCCTGAAATGCGCTGTTCTCTTGACAATCCTTCCCTATCCCTTAAACTAATCGGCCAGGCACGGAGCTTGCTCACGTGCCACATGGGGTGAACCACGAACCGGAAGCATAGAGGATGAATTGAGGGCATCCGCTTCCATGAAAACAGGCCTTGCGAGACATTGATTGTTCGTTTCCGACGGTCGCCGCAGGGGTTTGTCCCAAACAGTGGAAGGGAGTGAACTCCTCTTCAGGAATCTCCCCCGCTCCATATGAATACGTGGTGTCATGTCTAAAACTGCATGGTTGATACTGCTGACGTTGCTCATACTCCCGGGGACCACCGGGTGTGGCTGGCTGTTCCCACAGGACAAGCCGTACTCTCCCGATCAGCCCATCGCCTTTGACCACAAGGTTCATGTGACGGATTTCGATATCCAGTGCCTTTATTGCCACACCTATGCCAATCGCTCACCCTTTGCCGGAGTCCCTTCAGTCGAACGCTGTATGGGCTGCCATTTGATCGTGGCCGCCCAGACTGAAGGAGTCCAGGCCCTCAATAACTACTGGCAGCGAGGAGAGCCGATTCCATGGATCAAGGTGAACGTGCTTCCTCGGTTCGTTCACTTTAATCATGAAGCTCATGTTCGAGCGGAAGTCGATTGCGCGGAATGTCACGGCGACGTGAAATCGATGTCCAAGATAAGCCAGACATCCAGCCTGAAAATGGGGTGGTGTCTGGAGTGTCATCTGCAGAAGGAAGCCTCGGTGGATTGCCTGACCTGCCATTACTGAAATGATTCGACGAAGAGATTTTCTGAAAACTGTGGGGATCAGCGGATCCGCGGCTCTCCTGGATGCTTGTACCGTGGAAAACAGCGACAAGCTGGTTCCCTATCTGATTCCTCCCGAAGACATAACGCCAGGCCTTCCCGCCTACTACACGACCAGTTGCCGCGAATGCCCGGCCGGTTGCGGCATGCTGGCCAAGACACGTGAAGGTCGCGTCATTAAAGTGGAGGGCAACCCCCGCCATCCCATCGGAAAGGGAAAGCTTTGCATCCGAGGTCAGGCTTCCGTTCAGTCTCTTTATAACCCGGATCGATTCAAAGGCCCACTTCGACGCAATGAGCAGGGTCAGCTCGAGCCCATCGACTGGGATCAAGCCGAGACACTGCTGGTCTCCCATCTCAACCCACTGCTGTCCGAAGAGGCTACCCAGCAGGTCGCCTGGCTGGGCCGTCTGATGACCGGCTCCATGGAAGGTCTCATTCGCCAGTGGCTTGGAGCATTGGGCTCGGATCGGCTCCTGTTCCATGAAACCTTCCAATACGAAGCGCTGCGCCGAGCCTCTGAATTGGCTTTTGGACGCCCTGAGCTACCTCAGTACCATCTTGAAGAAGCCAAGTTCCTCCTTTCTTTTGGCGCCGATTTCCTGGAAACCTGGCGCTCCAATGTGGAATACACAAGTGCTTTCCAGCAGATGCGCAGCACCCGTCCCTCTGCCGCGCCCGACAATTTTGTCTACCTCGGCAGTCGCCTTTCTCTGACAGGTTCCAATGCCGACTGGTGGATTCCTCTCCAACCCGGCTTTGAGGTCCAGTTGGCTCTTTCCATCGCTTATTCGATAATGGACCAGGGACTCGCCACAGACACCGGTACCAGTCAGGACTGGATCTCTTCCCTGCTGGCCCCCTATTCTCCCGAGTCCACCCGGGACGCGACGGGCGTCGAAGTGGCCACTGTCCGGGAACTGGCTCGACGTCTTTGCGAAAACACCCCTTCGCTGGCGCTCGGAGGAGGTATCAGCGCCTCTGGAGAACAAGCAGTACCTCTTGAGCTAGCCGTCCTCCTGCTCAATGCCCTGGCCGGGAATGTGGGGAGTACGGTCCGCTTTGGAGCACCCTCCGCTCTGGACCAGCTGGCCAGCTACCAGGAGGTTCTCGACCTGGTACAGGACATGAATGCGGGCAAGATTCAACTTCTTTTCCTCCATCACGGTGATCCCGTCTTTACCCTTCCAACCAGTTCCGGATTTACCCAGGCTCTGGACAGAGTGCCTTTCGTGGTGAGTTTCTCCTCTTTACCCGATGAGACGACCCCCCATGCCGATTTAATCCTGCCCGACCATCACTTCCTGGAGAGCTGGGGAGACTACTCACCCCGCTCGGGACTGGTGACGATTCAGCAACCTGCCATGAAGCCTGTTTTTGACACCAGGGCGACAGCGGATGTGCTCCTGAGCACGGCCGGTAAGATCGATGACCTGGCGGCGCAGTTCACCGAATCCACCTATTCCGATAGGCTGTATTCCTACTGGGATAACAACTTGAGGAAACCTCTCAGCGAGGAGACTTCCTGGGAGGAGTTTTGGCCCGACGTTCTCACCAAGGGCGGCCATTTCCACGCCCCCACGACAGTCGAAGTCCATCTGAACAACTTCTCCGAACACCTTCTACCGATTGAGGAAACCCTGGTTGGGCCGGAAGACGGCAAGAGCTTTCTCCTTTATCCCTCTCCTTATTTCTTTGACGGCCGTAATGTCAACAATCCCTGGCTTCACGAGATCCCCGATCCCACCACCCAGCTGGTCTGGGACAGCTGGGTCGAGATCCATCCCGAAACGGCTCGGGAACTGACCCTCGAAGAAGGTGACCTGGTAGAGCTGACCTCTCCCTATGGAACCCTCACGACACCGGTCCATCTTTACGACGGGTTGCACCGGGATGTGGTGGCCATGCCGCTGGGACGGAGCAAATCGGCTGATCTGCGCTACGGATCGGGAAATGGCGGGAATCCGATGCAGATGATCTCCCCGGAAGCCGACGCCGAGTCCGGTTCTGTCTTGTGGCGTTCGGTCCGGGTCGGGATCCGAAAAACAGGCCAGCGACGCCCTCTCGTTTCCCTTCAGTCAGAAGGGGCAGAGCGGCCGGAGGATGCCCTGATCTCCATTGCCCCGGTGGAAGCCCCTGCTGCTGCCCAGCGCATTCGACCCAGCCAGCTGGAAGCCCCGGCTTCCCATTCCAAAGAGCATGGGCCGGTCGACTATTACCCTCCCCACGAACATCCCGATCATCAGTGGAGCATGTCCATTGACCTGGATGCATGTACGGGCTGCAATGCCTGTGCAGCGGCCTGTTATGCCGAAAACAATGTTCCCGTGGTGGGAAAAGAACTCTGTTCCCATGGACGGGAAATGTCATGGCTGCGCATCGAGCGTCATCAGGCCCCCATCGTTCAAGACGCTGATGTGGTGTCTCCTGATCGAGTTTCCCTGCCCGTACTTTGCCAGCATTGCCACAACGCCCCCTGCGAACCTGTCTGTCCCGTATTCGCTACCTACCACAACCCTGAAGGACTCAACGCACAGGTTTACGCCCGCTGTGTCGGAACCCGATACTGCTCCAACAACTGCCCGTACAAGGTGCGCCGGTTCAATTGGCTGAACTTCACCGTTCCCGAACCTCTCCACCTGCAGTTGAACCCCGATGTCTCGACTCGTACTGCCGGCGTGATGGAGAAATGCAGCTTTTGTATCCAGCGAATTCATGAAGGGAAAAACCGGGCCCGCCGCGAGGACCGCGAGGTTCGTGATGGAGATGTTACCCCAGCCTGTGCTCAAACCTGTCCGACCGACGCCATCGTCTTTGGAGATCTGAAGGATCCAGACAGCCGTATCGCTCAGGGAGCCGAGCATCCTCGGAACTATCACATACTCGAGCAGCTCAATACACGCCCAGCCGTGACTTACTTGAAGAAACTCGTGCCGGAAAAACCTTTTACCGAGGAGTAAATGTCGCTTCAAGAATCCCTCCCACCCACTGACGACTCCCGGCCTGCAGTTACTCGTTTCGAGAAGGTTAACCAGGACGTCTTGCGGGCCTTGCATCCGGGCCCCTGGTACTTTGCCTTGCTGGGCCTGTGCCTGATCGTGATTGCCCTGGGGGTGTGGGCCTGGAGCCGACAGGTCATCGACGGTATGGAGGTTACCGGATTAAAGCATCCCGTCATGTGGGGGGCCTATATCACCACCTTTGTTTTCTGGGTGGGAATCGCCCACTCCGGCACTCTCATTTCCGCCATTCTGTTTCTGTTCAGGGCACGCTGGCGAGCCGCCATTTCTCGGACCGCGGAAGCCATGACGGTTTTTGCGGTCATGACGGCCGGCCTGTTTCCGATCGTTCACCTGGGCCGTCCCTGGCTTTTTTACTGGCTCATCCCCTACCCCAACCAACGGACCTTGTGGGTCAATTTCCGCTCCCCTCTGGTCTGGGATGTTTTTGCGGTGGGGACCTACTTCACAGTGAGCGCGGTTTTTTTCTATGTGGGACTGATACCGGATCTGGCCGTCCTTCGTGACCAGTCGAGCGGTTGGAAGCGGCGCCTTTTCTCGGTCGCCTCCCTGGGATGGTCGGGAACGGGCCGGGAATGGAAGCACTTCTCGAGTGCGTACCTCTTTTTGGCCGCACTGGCAACTCCGCTGGTGGTGTCCGTCCACAGCGTCGTCTCCTGGGATTTTGCGGTAGCCATCGTCCCTGGTTGGCACAGCACCATCTTCGCGCCCTACTTTGTAGCGGGTGCCATCTTCTCGGGACTGGCCATGG
>JAZFRU010000396.1:0-2070 GCA_036445815.1 Acidobacteriota bacterium
CAACTCCTTGCACTTCGGCAACTACCTCAGAGAGGTTAGAGGCTTCTTCCTCTTGAGCCCACCCGGAAGTGATGAAGGCTCCGCAAAAGAGAAATGCAATGACCAGAGGCCGAATGTTCCTAGACAACTTCATGTCTCAATCATACGTCGATCAGGCTTCTAAGTGCCAGTTTTGTAGTTTCAGTTGGCAATCCCGGCTTCTCTTTTCCCCTCTTCCGTGAAGGGCTCCCCAATCCACTCGATCTCTTCATCGTCGAAGTTATGCTGATATCCCACAGGTTCGACACCCCATTCACTGGCCAGGGAGGCATTCAGCGCGGTCACTTGACCTCCTACCATAGTCAAGCGGGGGCGGATTTTGAGGATTTCGTTCACAGGAATCGTAAAGTAGTCGCGGTCCATCACCACAAGATCTGCCCATTTACCCACCTCCAGCGAGCCGGTTTGATCGGGGTGCCGGACATACTCGGCCGCCCAGCGAGTCCACATTTTCATGGCGTGCACCCGGTCAATGCGCTCCTCCGGCTGCCACACTTTCCCGTCAAACTTTCGGGTGATGGCCTGCCAGAGAATGAAGAAGGGGGGTTGCAATCCTCTTCCGACTCGACCCTCGCCGCCTCCTCTGAATGCTCCACCGCCGTAGTGTTGTCCCACCAGCCGCACTCCCTCTTTGATCCAGGTGTTGAAGGGAATAAAGAATTCCTCGATATTGGGGGTCTGAGGGCCGTAGTCCCGAATCCAGTCCCGGAAGTCGCGCACATAATCGGGACCGCAGCTGAGAATAATCCCATACCGTTTGAGCTTGTCGATCACGTCCGGCTGCTTTCCAATCAGATCGCAGTGCTCCAGGGAAAAATGCTGGTCACTAATTTGCTGAACCGTCATTCCGGTTGCCGCTCGGGCGCTGTCGACCATCTGGATAAAACGCCTCAAACTCTCGCTGCCACAAGTGTGTACTCCGGTGATCCGCCATCCTGCCTTGATGGCGTTTTCAAGGGTATCCCAGTGGAGATCTCCCTCGCGAGGGCAGGTTTCTCGGGCCTTCATATGAGCGGGGGCCTGAGTATCGGGTCCCGTGCAGGTCTCCGGGTAATGGGAATCCCACCGCTCCGAAGCCACTCCATCAATCCAAAGGTATTCATTTCCAATGCCCTGCAGCACGCCCGTGCGCCGGTATAGCTGGCGAGTCTGTTGCGGATCAGTCGGCATTCGGTGTACTTCATAGTGAGCATTGAGACGGATGGGCATCTGCTTCAATTCCGCCAGTTTGGCGTATCCGGTCATGACCTTGGGGAAGGGAATGCGCGTTCCCCAGGTCGTGACCCCCAAGGCGGCCCAGGATTCCGACTGCAGTTTGAGCATCTGGGCCAGCGTGTTGGGATCGAGATTCCTGAGAAAGAGTTCCCAAGTGATGACCGCCATTTCCTGGCTGCCCACCCAGCCAATTTCCGGAATGTCCTCCCCGATGTCCACCCCATGCATGGAGTCTTGAATGGAAGCCGAGTAGCCGGGTAAAAATTCGTTGAGCACCTCCAGTGCCTTGGAATTGATATTCCCCCTCAGACCGGGGCGCATGAGAACAGGATTATCCGGCGTCCACAGGTCCAGGGTTCGGCGATTGGTCAGACGCCGCGTCATGCCCCAGAACTGAAGCGCACCCGGGGTTTCCGGGTGGGGTTCCATATTGAGGACAATCCACTGTCCTTTGTCCACCTTTTTAACGGCCTCGATCAACGCATCCCGCATGATGGCCTGGGTCTTCTCCAGGTCTCGATCGGCCTGAGCCGTTACAATGATTCCATCGGGCGGATACTTGACCCCCAGGCGGTCGGCAAAACGCAGAGCAGAGCCGTAGATGTGCTGATGGGATTCAATAATGCCGGGGATCACCGTCCGACCCTTTAAATCGAGGGTCTGAGTGAAGCGACCGGCCAGGCGTCGAACCTCTTGACTGGTTCCCAGCTTCATGATGATGTCGTTCTTGATGGCAATGGCCTCATAGACATTCCCCACATCGGTCGAATTGGAGGCATCATCCATGCTCACGATCTTTCCGTTTATAAAAACCGT
>JAZFRU010000397.1:0-2046 GCA_036445815.1 Acidobacteriota bacterium
GATTCGCAGGCAGGCACTTTTCCCGTCAAGTTGAGTCTTTCGAATCACGGCGGTCGGATTGGAGTGGGAATGCTGGCCAACGTCACCCTTCCTATCGGCGACTCCCGGATCAGTACGGTCGTTCCCAAGGATGCCGTTGTCACCCAGGGCCCACTGCAATTTGTCTAC
The DNA here is from genome assembly GCA_036445815.1 of Acidobacteriota bacterium. Lineage (GTDB taxonomy): Bacteria > Acidobacteriota > UBA6911 > RPQK01 > JADFOI01 > JAPYTY01. Next base: position 169 of record JAZFRU010000397.1, read on the forward strand.
CTGCTGAGCGAGGACGACTCAGTCCGTCTCACGCCGGTTCGAACCGGGGCTGGAGTTGGACAGTGGGTACAAGTAGAAGGGCTGCTTCACAACGGTGAAAAAGTTGTTATCCAGGGAAATGAACGCCTTCAGGACGGGCAGAAGGTCCGAGGCGAACTGCAGGAGTATCCTCTCCCGTGAAGATTATCCAGGAATCCATTCGTTACCCCGTGACGACGGCCGTGGGCGTTATTCTGCTGATCCTGTTCGGCGCATTGGCCTTCAACCGGATTCCGGTCCAATTGACTCCCGAGGTGGAAAGACCCCAGCTTTTCATTACCACTCTCTGGCCGGGGGCAAGCCCCAATGAAATTGAGCGTGAGATCGTTGATGAGCAGGAGGAACAGCTGAAATCGCTGGAAGGCCTCATCAAGATGGAAAGTTCCAGTCGTGACAGCGCCGGCACCGTGACCCTGACCTTTCAGGTGGGAACCAGTATTGACGCCGCGCTCTTGCGGGTCGCCAATCGTTTGGAACAGGTTCCCGCTTATCCGGACGACGCAGACAAGCCAGTGATCACCAGTTCCAATGTTGACGAAAGTGCCATTGGCTGGTGGGCGCTTCGTCCCACCAGAGAGAACGGCTTTGTGGGAGATATGGCCTCACTCTACGACTTTGTGAGCGATTTCGTAGAGTCCGAGCTGGAACGGGTTCCCGGAGTGGGCAATTCCAACTTCTACGGCGGACAACCGCGTGAGATGCAGGTGATCGTCAATCCTGCCGAACTGGCCGCTCGCCGGATCACGATCAACGAGCTGGGCGCTGCCCTGGACAGGGAAAATCGCAACTATAGCGGTGGCGACTTCGAGGAGGGAAAACGTCGCTATATCGTCCGTACGGTGGGCGAATATAGCTCCACCGAAGATATCGAAAACATTGTTGTGGCGGTTCGCAACGGGATTCCCGTCTACCTGAGAGATGTGGCTCGGGCCCAACTGGGTTTCCGCAAACCAACCGACAAGGTTTTTATGATGGACACAAAGGTCATTATCATCAACGCCATCCGGGTGCCCGGCGCCAACGTCCTCCAGGTGATGGTCGACCTGAAGCAGACCGTCCAGCACCTCAACGACGACCTGCTCGCTGCCCAGGGTTTGGAGTTGATCCAGGTTTACGACCAGACGGAATACATCCATAGCGCCATTGCGCTGGTTCGTCAGAGCCTTTTCATCGGGGGAGCTCTGGCTATTCTGGTACTGCTTCTTTTTTTGGGCAGCGCTTCCTCCACACTGATCATCTCTGTTGCCATTCCCATCAGCATTGTAGGCAGCCTGCTGATGATGTATTGGTTGGGGAGGACACTGAACGTGGTCAGCCTGGCCGGTCTGGCCTTTGCCGTGGGCATGGTGGTGGACAACTCAATCGTGGTGCTGGAGAACATTTATCGTCACCGCCAGCTGGGGAAGTCGCGTTTTTCGGCGGCCTTGGACGGCACTCGAGAAGTGTGGGGGGCGGTTCTGGCCAGCACCCTGACCACCGTCGCCGTATTCTTGCCCATTGCTTTCATGGAGGAAGAAATCGGCCAGCTCTTTGGCGACATCGCCATCGCCATTACCTGTGCCGTGGCGCTGAGTTTGATTGTTTCCATCACCGTGATTCCCTCCCTGTCTGCCAAGATTCTGCGAGCTGGAAACAAGAAGTCCGATGGGTTGAGGCGTTCAAAGGGGATCCACCCGGGCCGGGCCTTTGCTCGCCTGGTCGTCTCGATCGTCACCCGGATCAACAGATCGACACTGGCGCGCTTGGCGGTGATCATTGTGCTCACCGGCGGGGCCCTCGGGTTCAGCTATCTTCTCATGCCCAAGGCAGAGTATCTGCCGGTGGGTAATCAAAACTTTC
>JAZFRU010000398.1:0-2671 GCA_036445815.1 Acidobacteriota bacterium
CCGGGTGCGGGAGCGCCTGTTGCCGCCGTCGGCCGATCATCTACTGGGGACCGATCGATTCGCCAGAGATGTGTTCAGCAGGGTCGTCTACGGATCTCGAATCTCTCTCCTGGTCGGGTTTCTCTCGGTGGGCATTGCGATGACCATCGGCACCCTGGTGGGCGCCATAGCTGGTTTCTACGGTGGCTGGATCGAAAGCTTGATCATGCGCTTTGTGGACATGATGCTCTCCTTCCCTGTACTGATCCTGATCATCACGGTGATTGCTCTGTGGCGTGAGCAATCCATCTGGATCATCATCACCGTGATCGGGCTCATGTCGTGGATGGGCGTGGCCCGACTGGTAAGAGGCCAGTTTCTGGTCCTGAAGGAACGCGAGTTTTTTCAGGCCGCTCGGGCCCTGGGAGCCGGCAGCACCCGTCTGATATTCAGGCATCTACTGCCCAATGCCATGACTCCCATCATCATTTCAGCCACCTTGAGAGTCGGGAATACGATCCTGTTGGAGGCTTCTCTGAGTTATCTGGGTCTGGGAGTTCAACCTCCCACCGCCAGTTGGGGCAATATCGTGTTCGACACCAAGGGAAATCTCTTCACCGAATGGTGGATGCCTCTCTCGGCGGGCCTTGCCATCGTCCTCACGGTGGTGGGATACAACCTGCTGGGTGACGGCCTGCGTGATGCCCTGGATCCGCGGCTCAGAGATTAGTGAGGGTCCCCTGAAGATGAACAACACGGAACATCCTCAGATTCAGGTTCGAAACCTGAAAACTCATTTCTTCACCGAGGATGGCGTGGTCCGTGCGGTTGACGGCATCAGCTACAGCCTGAACAAGGGTGAGACTCTCGGTCTGGTGGGCGAGAGCGGCTGCGGAAAGTCGGTTTCAGCGCTCTCGATGATGAGGCTTATCAGTCCGCCCGGCAAGATCATCCAGGGTGAAATTCTGCTGGATGGTCTCAATCTGCTGGAACTCCCGGAACCGGAGATGCGTCGGGTACGGGGGAACCGGGTCTCTATGATCTTTCAGGAACCCATGACTTCTTTGAATCCGGTTTTCACCATCGGGAACCAGATCATGGAAGCGATTCGCGTTCATCAGGATGTCTCTCACAATGAGGCGCGCGACCTCACCATCGAAATGCTCCGCAAGGTAAAAATCCCGGCAGCGGAAACTCGGGTCGACGAATTCCCTCACCAGATGTCGGGAGGGATGCGGCAACGAGTGATGATCGCCATGGCCCTGGCTTGCGGTCCCGAGGTGCTCATCGCCGATGAACCCACCACCGCGCTGGACGTCACCATCCAGGCTCAAATCATGGAACTTCTGGCAGAACTGCAACGAGATCTTCGCATGTCCATTCTGCTGATCACCCACAACCTGGGCCTGGTGGCAGAGGTCTCCGACCATATCGCCGTCATGTATGCTTCCGAGGTGGTGGAATATGCCGGTACCGAGGAACTGTTCGCTTCGCCTCTACACCCCTACACCCACGGCCTGCTCACCTCGGTCCCTACCCTGGGGATGCCCAAGGATCAGAAATTAAAGGTCATTCCCGGACAGGTTCCCAACCCCCTCCACTTCCCCTCCGGCTGCAAGTTTCATCCTCGCTGTCCCCTGGCGGATGAGCGCTGCCGGAAGGAGGAACCACGGCTCACCGAGGTACGGCCGGGACACTGGGCGGCCTGCCACATGATTGAAGTCGAGGCCGTACCCCCTTCAGGAGTCAATCCGTGACCGACAAGACAAACGGCGACGATTCTGTGCTGCTTCGAGTGAAGGATCTGAAAAATTATTTCCCTGTGAGAGAAGGAGTGTTCTCACGGGTGTCGGCCTGGGTCAAAGCCGTGGACGGCGTATCCTTCGAGATTCATGCAGGTGAGACCCTGGGCCTGGTGGGAGAGAGCGGCTGTGGAAAAACCACGGTGGGCCACTCCATTCTGCGGCTGATTGAACCCACGGCCGGTACCGTCGAGTTTGAGGGGAAAGATCTCAATCGCATGACGCCCACTGAACTGCGGTCCATACGACAGGACATGCAGATCATTTTTCAAGACCCTTTCAGCTCCCTCAATCCCCGAATGACCGTGGGAGGAATCATCGGTGAAGCACTGGCCATTCACGGCCGCGGCCACCGCAGGGAACGCGCTGAATTGGTTCGCGACACACTGGAAAAGTGCGGACTTGACCCGGCCTACTCCAACCGATTTCCCCATGAGTTTTCCGGTGGGCAAAGGCAGCGCATCGGGATCGCAAGGGCTCTGGCGCTCGGCCCCAAATTCATCGTCTGCGATGAGCCGGTATCGGCACTGGACGTGTCCATCCAGTCCCAGATCATCAACCTCTTGTCCGAACTGCAGGAACGCTACCAACTGGCCTATCTCTTTATTGCCCACGACCTGTCGGTCGTGGAGTACATCAGTGACCGGGTGGCCGTCATGTACCTGGGCAAGATCGTCGAGGTGGCCACCAGTGAACAGCTTTACCAGAATCCGTTGCATCCTTACACTCAGGCCCTCCTTTCGGCGGTGCCCCTTCCCGACCCCACCCAGAAAAAGCAGCGCACAATCCTTCCGGGCGACGTCCCTTCTCCCCTTGATCCTCCCACAGGCTGTCGTTTCCATCCCCGATGTCCGCTGGCCGTCGACGTCTGCAAACAGGCGGAACCGCGG
>JAZFRU010000399.1:0-3730 GCA_036445815.1 Acidobacteriota bacterium
GCGGCTATCGAGCGGTGCTCGACGTGCCGGCAACGGACTAGCCGTAGGAGTTTAAGGAGTTGTTGATGACGAAAAAAGATGGACATCCGTGGAATCGCAGAGAGTTTCTTAAAGGCGTGGGGGCAACAGCGGCGACGGCCTCCCTGTTGCCCAACGTTCAGGCCCAGGGGAGCCTTCCCGTTGCCGGTTCTTCCGACTGGACCCGGTTTGCCTACGATTTGCACAATACTCGTTTCAATGCCCGTGAAGCCACGCTCAACGCAGGCAATGTGGGACGTCTGAGGCCCAAATGGCGCCATGAAATCCCGGCGCCCATCCAGTCGAGTCCCACCGTGGTGGGGGATACGCTGTTCACTGGAGCCTGGGACGGTCATTACCACGCCCTGGATGCGGAAACCGGCGAACCGAAGTGGAAGTACGATGCCGACATCAAGCCGGAACCGCGATGGGGTCTCCGCACCCTGAAGTCGACCGCCGAGTACAATCGGGGACGGATCTACTTTGGGACGGGTGCAGGGGACTTGATCTCTGTTGATGGGGCCACCGGAAAGCAGATCTGGAAGACCAACATGGGGCCTGGACTGTTTATTTCCTCATCTCCTGTCATTCACGGAGATCGAATTTTCCTCGGCACCTCGGGAGGCAATGCCCAGGTCATTTGTGTGGACGCCGAGACGGGTGCCATCCGCTGGAGATTTAAGATCGTGCCGGATCGAGATGGCGGCGGCGGTTCCTCCTGGACGGCCTCGGCCGTGGACGAAGAACAGAATATCGTCTATACAACCACCGGAAATCCCAGTTCCTACAATCCTCCCGGTCCTCTGCTATACAGCGACAGCATCCTTGCCAATGACCTGGAGACAGGCGAGTTGCTGTGGTACTACCAGGTCCGGGCCACCGATCCCTTTGATCTGGACTTCTCCTGTCATCCCATGCTCTTTGACGCGGTGAGTCCCGGTAAACGCGGTGCCACCCGCAAATGTGTCGGAGCCGGCAACAAGACGGCTTTTTTCACCTGGGATCGTTACACGGGTGAGCTTCTGTGGAAGGTGATGCTGACCAACTGGGCCACTCAGGGAGGCCCCTGGTGGAACAGTACGGCCACTGCTTACAACAAGGTCTACGTGGTTTCCAATGCCATTACCGACCGGGATCCCATCACCAGCCGTTCACTGGGACTTTCCGAATCGGTCACGGCGGCCCTTCAGGCCTATACCGGCGAGATTGTCTGGTGGCGCCACAACGACAGCATGAACCGGGCTCCCCTCTGTGTGGCCAACGGGGTGATGTATCAGGCTCTGGGCAATGGAAGTCTGGAAGCCTATGATGCGGAAACCGGAAAGCAATTGTGGCAGTCTCAAATCGAGAGTACCTCCCGAGGCGGAATTGTTATTGCCAACGGGAATCTTTACACGAGCAACGGTGAAGGCGGTCTACCCACCGAACCGAAGCATAAATACTACGTGTATGCCTACAGCATTGATGGGCGGTAGAGGGGGCACGGGGCTTTGCCCCGCGCGTTCCAAGTTCCAGGTTCCACGTTCCACGTGCGACGAAACCCTTGGACAGTGCTTGCGACAACTTTGTAGCGGCCGTTTAGAATTTAGAATTTTCCAGGAGTCTAGCCATGCCTAAGAAACATGTTCATTTGATCGTCATCAGCGCCGTGATTTTCTTGTCGGCGAGTCTTTTCTGGACTCGGGCCCAGCAGAGTTCCTCCCTGGTCGTCATTGAAGGAGCCACCCTGATCGACGGAACCGGTGGGCCGCCCATTGCCAACGCGGTGGTGGTCATAGAAAAAGACCGAATCCAGCAGGTGTTCCGCCAGGGAGAGGGGGATGTTCCTCAAGGGGCCCGGGTGATCCAGGCTCAGGGAAAGACCATCATTCCGGCTCTCTTTGACATCGATACTCATATCGCTCAGCAGGGACTGGAAGCCGCCGCTCAGGCGCTCACGAATTATCTCTATTTCGGGGTCACCAATATCTCGGACACGGGGGTGAGTCTGATCCATGGCGAGGGGCTCGACAGGCTGGAGAAGGAGGGCCGGTTCATCTCGCCCCGGCTCTTTGAAGCCGGTCCCACCTTGACGGCCGTGGGAGGACATCCCATTCCCACCAATCGGGGCCTGGGTCGAACCATCGATACGCGTACATTAACCCAGATCGAGGGACCGGAAGACGCCATCCGGCAGGTGCGGCGATACGTGGAAGAACTGGAGGTTGCCACCATCAAGGCCATTTTGGAAAGCGGAGGCGATCTGCATTATCCGCGGATGACCCTGGAAACCTATACCGCTCTGGTGGACGAGGCCCATCGCCACGGGATGAAGGTCTATACCCACGCCAGCCGAATCTCTGATGCCAGGGATGCCCTGCTGGGGGGTGTCGACTTGTTGGCCCACGGATTTTCCGAAGAACTCACGTCGGAGAGCGATCTGGCTCAGATGATTGTCCAGAAGAAAGCTTCCTGGCTTCCGGATCTCAACAACGTCGAATCTGCCTCCAAGCTGTTTGATTATCCGGAGATCTGGTCCGATCCCGATGTTCTCAAAAGTGTTCCGGCTGTGTATCGAGACATGATCAAGGATCCCAAGGTTCGAAACCGTTTGTTGGGTCGTGTCGAGCGCTCCCGAAAAAGCTATGAGAATCGACTGGGCACGGTCAAGGTCCTTTACGATATGGGTGTTAACATCCTGGTGGGAACCGATTCCACCGGTGCACCCCATCGCATGTTCTATGGATTCGACATTCACCGAGAACTGGAGCACCTGGTTCGAGCCGGCATGAAACCGATGGATGTTATTGTGGCCGCTTCCCGCAAGGCCGCTGAATACCTGGGGCAGGAGAAGGACCTGGGAACCATAGAGGCGGGTAAGATCGCTGACTTGCTGATCCTCACGGGAAATCCCCTGGAGGATATTCGCCAGTCCAGATCCATTGAACAGGTGATTTTTGCCGGGAGATTTATTGATCGGGACAATCTTCCCATGCTGGATCCCTTTAAAGAGGGCCTGGTGGCCACCGGAAAAGAGGAGCAGACCATTACTGATCAGCAGGTGGAAGAAGGCGTGGCGGAACAGTTCCCGACCGATCAGGGTAGAGAGCAGGTCTTGAACCAGTGCTCCACTTGCCACAGTCTGCAGGTCATTCTGGATGCCCATAAGAGCCAGGCTGGTTGGAATACGACAGCGTTGGCGATGCTGGAGGCAGGGAACTCGGATATCGATGCGATTGTGGAATACCTGAGTAAACACTTCGGGCAGTAGTAAACTGCTCACCACAGAGACACAAAGGAGAAAATTCTTTTCCGTTTTCTTCCGTGGAACGTGGAACCTGGAACGTGAAACGCGGCCGAGCGTGGCGAGGCTGCTCATTCACCACAGAGGCACAGAGACACAGAGAAGATAACGGAGTCAGGGCGAGACGCCCTGACTCCGATGCTATCGCTCCTTCGGAACGAGGTCTCACGGGTCAAAGTAGGGGAATGGCCCAGACTTTCTCAAAAAACTACAAAGATCTAGGACAGCACAGATGGGGGGCTTTCGATCAGACGGCAAGCACAATGTAGCGGCCGCTCGTTAGCCCGCCTTCCTCACGCCCGCTCTACTGCATCGGCCCCATGATCCGTCTCCTGACTGTGTTGCATTCGGTCGGGCCCCCTCGGCGTACTGCACGAGTACGCCTGCGGTGACCTCCCGTCGTGCGCCGTGTCAGGTCGGCCCTTGCGC
>JAZFRU010000400.1:0-2780 GCA_036445815.1 Acidobacteriota bacterium
CGCTGTGATCACGGCCACTCACAACGGTTACATCAAAAGAACCGCGTTACACACCTACAAGAGCCAGCACAGAGGAGGAAAAGGACGGATCGGCATGTCCACTCGGACCGCTGAAGATGTTATTGACTACTTGTTCGTGGCGTCTACTCACAGCTACATTCTCTGTTTTACCAGCCAGGGACGAGTGTACTGGTTGAAGGTGTACGAGTTGCCGGAAGTGGGAACCACAGGAAAGGGAAAGCCACTCGCTAATCTGATCAATCTGGTGCCGGGCGAGAAGGTCTCTGCTCTTATTTCGGTCCAGGATTTCAACGAGGCCGGGTGTATCGTGATGGCTTCCCGGAAAGGGTATATTAAAAAGACCAAGCTGGAGGCATTTTCCCATCCGCGTTCCAATGGAATCATCGCTTGTGCAGTCGCCGATGGGGACGAGCTGATCTCCGTCGGCAAAACCGAGGGCGAGAATGACATCTGCCTCTGCTCTCGGGGAGGAAAGGCCATCCGGTTTTCAGAGAAACAGGTTCGCAGCATGGGTCGGTTGGCTCGGGGCGTGAAGGGGATGGCCCTCAAGAAGGGTGACGAACTGGTCAGCATGGATGTCATCCGCGACCCCTCCTACAGTATTTTAGCCGTCACGGAAAACGGATTTGGAAAGCGAACGGCGGTCGGGGAATACCGGCAACAGGGCCGAGGGGGACAAGGCGTGATTAACATCAGGACGACCAAAAGAAACGGTCCGGTGGTCAGCGCGTTTGCCGTGAATGATGACTCGGAGGTGATCATTATCACCTCCAAAGGGAAAATCATTCGCCTGGAGGCCGGTCGTATTCGCCAGACCGTTTCCCGAGGGGCGCAAGGCGTCAAACTCATCGACCTCAGAGGAGATGATCGAGTGGCGGCCATGACGCATGTCGTTGAGGAAGAAGTAGAGCTGGATGAGTGACAAACTTCGATGGATTACTCCCCTGCCCATTCTTTTCTTTGCAGCCTCTGCCTGGATCTTTGTTGAGACTGAAAATGAGGTTCGCGTTCAAGTCGAGCGCGCCCAAAGACAATGGCGAGCGGAAAATTACCGCGAGGCAACGGAGCTCTACGAGGCGGTCCATCGTGATTTCCCAGGCAGCCAGTATGCTGATGATGCGCTCTGGGAACTCGGCACCATTTACTATGTTAATTTTTACGATGTTGACCGGGCCTTGATCTCATTTAACAAACTGGTCACACAGTATCCCGACAGCCCCCTGGCCGCAGAGGGCTACTTGAAGCTGGCCCAGATTCATGAAGTGGAGCTGGCGGATCTGCCGAAGGCTATTGCCTGCTGGAACCAGCTACTCAGCCTCGACGTGCCCCTGGAGCTCCAGCGACAGGTACGCTTTTACATCGGAAACGCGCATTTCAAGCTGAATCAATTTGATCAGGCCCAGGTTGAGTTCGGTCAGCTGATGAATGACGGCCAGGTCGGCGATATCACTGATCAGGCCCAGGCTCGAATTGGGACAATCATGCAGATCCAGAATCGGCACGAAGAGTCTGTGGAATATTTCGCCAAGGTGTTAGAGAAAACGAGTTGCCCTGATTGCAGGCGCACGGCACGTCTTGGATTGATTGAAAGCTACGAATTTCTGGGAGAGCTGGCCAAGGCGATAGAGGTCGCCCAGACCATTCCCACGTCGGAATTTACCACCCAGGTCAAGGAAGACCTGATCAGACGTCTGGATGAAAAAACCCAATACTACGACCCGCGCGGCCAATGAGATGTGGCTCAATGGCGGACTCCGAGCCGCTGCCCCCTTTTTAACCCCTTGACCAGGAGTTGTTTTAGGTGTCACGGCGGCTCTCCGGCTGGGTCGAGTAGAGCCGCCCGGCCGCCCCTGTGTTGCTTGACAGATCAAAAGGCTGTCCCGTATCCTAGCAAGCTCGGATTTGGGCATTAGGCTATAGAAATGGAAGGGTGAATTTTGGCTGACGTTGTCATACAAGATGGTGAGTCTCTGGAAAGTGCGTTGCGCAGGTTTAAGCGGAAGGTACAGCAAGAAGACATCATTCGTGATGCCAAAAAGCATGCCTATAATCTTAAGCCCGGAGAAAAGAAGCGATTGAAAGCGGCTCTTGCCAGGAAGCGAGCCAAGAAAAAGAGACGTCAGTTCCCTCCTCGTTAGCCCGCGTTTCTCGCACCCCCTCTACTGCATCGGCGCCATGATCCGTCCTGACTGTGTTGCACTCCTTCGGCCTCCTCAACGTACCGTACAGTACGTTTGCGGGGGCCTCGGTCGTAGGCCTTGTCAGGCCGGCCCTTGCACCGCTTCGTAACGAGAAGGTGTGAGAAATGCGGGCCGTTAGCCCCCGTTCCTCCCCCTTTTCCCCACCCAGAGCCTCAAGGGTGAACAGTCTCTCCAATGCAGGAGAGGATGAGCGGGAAATTCAGGGCAACCGTTACTCTGGATTGACGCATCTTATCGCCTGCCAGTGACCCATAAAATCAACTTACTCGGCCATTTCAACTTCCAGGCCGGTTCCCACCCCCACCTCCAGAAGTTCAATGCCGAGGGTGAGATCCAGAAACTCAAGGGCAAGCGCTCTGCCACTGTCAAAAAGCTGGATGTCCCAGATGACGGCGTAAATCGTGGAAAAGTGACTGTAAAGTTTCTCCAGAAATTCAACCGCCAGCAGACCTCCTCTTCACAATATAAACGCCGCATTTAAGCACTCTTGCGCTATACTCCCAAGAAGTTAGCCGATTCGGACGAGAACAACAATTTGAAACGAAGATAGGGTCATTT
>JAZFRU010000401.1:0-5639 GCA_036445815.1 Acidobacteriota bacterium
TGATCCCGGATGACACCGCCGGGGCCCACTTGGCCACGGGAGGCTTCGAATTGAGGTTTGACCAATGCGATGATCTCAACCGAAGGGAAAAGTTTAAGGCGTGGAAAGATCAGGCGAAGTGAGATGAAGGCAAGGTCAATCACAATGAGGTCCACCGCGTTCTCGACCATCGACGGTTCAAGAAATCGCACGTTGACGGAGTCGCGAACCACAACCCGAGGATCCCGTTGCAGGTTCCAGTGAAGTTGTCCAGAGCCGACGTCAAAGGCATAGACCTTACCGGCGCCGTGTTGTAACAAACAATCGGTAAATCCTCCGGTTGAAGCTCCTAGATCGAGGCAGGTTTTTCCTATCGTATCGACGGCAAAGTCCTGCAAGGCCGCCGCAAGCTTGAGGCCCCCTCGGGAGACGTACTTGCTCTCTTTGGATTTGATGCGAAAGGTAGACGCCGGTTCTATCAGAGTTCCGGGTTTATCGACTCTTTGTTCTTCGATCAAAACGACACCGCTCAGAATGAGTGCCGTGGCCTTTTTGAGATCCTGAGCCAGGCCCTTTTCGACCAGGAGTGCGTCCAAACGTTTTCGTTTTTTCGTTTTTTCGTTTTTTCGAACCATCGTGCGGTCAGCCGGTCAGCCGTTTCAAAACCTTCTCACCGAAACGAATCGACCCAACTCTTTTAAGGTTTCACCTCGCGAACCCAAAAAATCGAGGCGGGCATTCGCCTGTTCCACCAACTCTTGGGCCATTTTCCGACTGACATCCAATCCATAGAGCGAGGGATAGGTGGCCTTTTGATGGAGTTCGTCCTTGCCGGCTGTCTGCGCTGTGGATTCCCCGGAAGGGGCCTCGGCATCCAGGATATCGTCCACGATTTGGAAGGCAAGTCCGATGTCGGAACCAAAGGCACGGAGTCGTGCACAGTTTTCCTGAGAGGCTCCGGCGAGGAGAGCCGCCGAGGACACCGAGGTCGAGATCAGAGCTCCTGTCTTGGCATCGTGAATTTGCTGGAGTTCCTCGCGGGAAAAGGGTTTCCCCTGGCTGGTCAGGTCCATGGCCTGCCCTCCCAGCATGCCCTGAGTGGTGCCGATGGCTTCACAGATTTCCTGAACCACTGAAATGACGATATCGCTGGCCAGTGGGATCTGGACCAACAGGTGAAAGGCTTGAGTCAGTAGGGCATTGCCAGCCAGGAGGGCAATCCCCTCTCCGAACTTCTTATGACTGCTCAATTGACCTCTACGATAGTCATCGTCGTCCATTGCCGGAAGGTCGTCGTGAATCAGGGAATAGGTATGAATCATTTCTATGGAACAGGCCAGATAGATCAGTTTTTCCGAGTCTCCCCCGAGCGCTTCCCCGGTGGCAAGGGCAAGAATGGATCGGAGTCGCTTTCCTCCGGCAAAGATGCTGTAGTGCATCGCCTCGTGGATCACTTGTGGATGGGTGTCCAGGGGCGGCAGAAAATCAACCATGTGGCGATCGACGATGAGTTTCTGCTGATTCAGATATTCTTGGATCGGGAGGTCATCCTTGACGACTTGCCTGACTCCACTCGTCACCCTGCACCATCTCCTTCCGGGTGGTAGGACTCTTCACTGAGTGTGCCCTCCTTGTTTTTCAGCAGGATTTCGACCTTCCGTTCCGCCTCGTTCAGAGTGGTATTACAGAAATTGGAAATTTTCACACCCTCCTCAAAGAGCTTCAGGGCCCCTTCCAGTGCCAGTTCTCCTTTTTCCAGTTCTTCCACAATACTCTCGAGACGGGCCAAGGCGTTTTCGAAATCTTTGTATTCCATGGTTACTCTACTTTTTGGGCGCGAAACGGGCCTCGCTCCACGCGGATGTTGAGCTGGTCTCCGTCCTTGAGTTGTTTAGGATCACGGACAACTTTCTGATCGTCGGTGGTTACGATGGCATACCCTCGTTCCAGAACTGACAGCGGTGAGTAGGCCTTCAGTTGGGCAATACGGGTCGCAGTCACGTGTTTCTTGGATTGAAGGAAAAATTGAATCTGTCTCTTGAGCATTTGCTCTTGTTGAGAAAGATTTTGGCGAGTTTCACGGAACATGGAGGGGAGTGTCTTGGTCAGTCTCAACTGGAGTTCATCAAGACGTTGCAGGAAAAACTTCAACCGACTTTCGGCGTCCACAAAGGCACGGCTAGTGGCAAGTTGGCGCAACCGTTCTCGCCTGTTCTTGAGGCCGAGACGAATGGCCTGAATGGAACGTTGGCTCAGGTTTTTCACCGTCTTGAAAAGTTCTTCTCGTGCCCCGGAGACAATCTCGGCAGCAGCAGACGGGGTAGGAGCTCTCAAGTCGGCCACAAAGTCGGCGATGGTGAAATCGATTTCGTGTCCGACTGCCGAGATCACCGGAATCCGGGAACCGAACACGGCACGGGCCAATCCTTCATCATTGAAGGCCCAGAGATCTTCCAGAGATCCACCTCCACGAGCTAGAATGATGGTGTCCACGTCGTCTCTCGTATTGAGGTATTCCACGCCCTTGATGATTTCCTCCGCGGCTCCGGTTCCCTGAACCCTGGCTGGAAAGATGAGGACATTCAGTCGGTCATTGCGCCTCCACAGGACCCTGAGAACGTCTTGAATGGCGGCGCCCGTGGGGGAGGTGACGACACCAATTTTGGAAGGTAAAAGCGGCAGGTCCTGCTTGTGTTTCTGATCGAACAGGCCTTCGGCCTCGAGGCGGGTTTTGAGTTGTTCAAAAGCCAACTGGAGAGCCCCTGGACCTACCGGTTCCAGAGACTCCACGATCAACTGAAACTCACCTCGAGGAGGATAGACGGAGACTGAGCCACGGGCAATCACATCCATCCCATTCTCAGGATGAAATTTGAGGATGCGATTCTGTGATCGAAAACAAACCGCCCTTATTTGGGCCTCAGAATCCTTGAGAGTGAAGTACTGGTGTCCGGATCCTGGAGTGACGAAGTTGGAGATTTCACCTCGAACCCATATGTCTCGAAACTTGGTTTCCAGCCGGACCTTGACCCCGTGAACGATTTCGGACACGGAGAGAATTTGCCGGTCCTCGAACAGCTTTAGTTCCTGTTGTTGCATCGCTGTTTCAATAGGCGTCCCATTGATGGAGAAGACGACCGTCTAGATCCATGATGCGTACTGTAGGCCGGCGTCCTGGGCAGATCCCTTCCCCCACAACCACTTCATCCCTGCCATCCCCGTTGAGATCGATGGTGCTGAGGTTTCCTCCACATGCGGCGGGGTCTTCGTGGGCCAAAAAATTATATAGTTCATGTCCCGACCTGTCAAAAACCTTCAGATTCGCCTGATAGCCGCTGAGTGGACCCGGCAAGGTGACCAGAGCCTGTGCATCACCTTCCAGATGGATTCTCGAAACGTTGAGCCCATAGGTCGTACCGTAGGTGTCCCATCGACGGTACGACTGACTCGGCTCTTCAAACAGTACTATCTGCGAAGGGTTGGCGGGAATGGGAGTGCCCCATAGAACCACGGTGCTCACTTCGTTGTCTCCCTCGAGCAGGAGCGCACGAATGCTGTTCAGGAACTCTAACCCCTCAAAATTCCAGCTGCGCAGCAGTTGTCCCTCCGGTGTGTACTCCATGACCCTGGCTGGCTGGTTGGGCGCGGGTCCGGGAGTCACGACGATGTTGTTGTTACTGATGTCGATGCTTACGCCATAGCCACTGGAGGGCACCTCGAATTCGGAGAGACGGTCTCCTGAAAGGTTGAATACGCGAACCAGAGAAGGATTCCCAGGTGCGGGTCCGGGAGCCACCACGATTTCATCGCCCTCCTGGTAGCCCAGGTTTCCAACCGACAGGTTCCCGCTGAATTCATGACCTTCGAAGGCGACCCACTCCGTCAGCAGGTTGCCGTCGGGGCTGAAAAGACGTACCAGGGCCTTTCTTCCCCGGTCATGTCCAGGTAGCGTGGCGATGAAACTCGCTCCTGCGGCATCGTATCCGGAGGCCACCAGAACCCCATCCCCAAAGGCTTCATAGCGCAACCCCGGCCTGCCGATTTGAAACTGATTGAAGAGGCTAAACTTGAAAAATACCAGCAACAGGGCGGCCAGCAGTGCGTGTGAGAGGGAGACGGCCCAGAGGTTGGGAACCCTCCGGAAGGCCCAGCACCACAGTGCTCCCCCGAGAAGAGTCGCTGCCATCAGCGGGGAATTGGGAAGATGAAACAAGGCAAAAAGAACAACGGCACCGGCCAGTGCCAGGACGGGATACGAGGTTACGGTCCGGAAGCGGCGGAAGAGGAAGTTCTGGAGACCGTGCTGTTGAATAAGCGCCCAGGGAAGGTAGATGAGCAGGTCTCCCCACCGTTCCAGACGATACTCTCCGGCCAGGGCTGCAGCCAGCAGCACCAGAATGGCGAATAATCCCGTGACGGGCAGAACCTGGCGCAGGGCCTGACCGAGGTTGTCGATTCGGATGCCCAACTCGGAAAGTGGATCGCGAAAGTACCAGTGATTGCCGACGATGAGCAGGATGATTCCGAACTGCATGCTGGTGAGATAAGCACTGTGAAAGTACTGGAAACGTCCCCACCACAGGTAGCCCAAAATGAGAAGCGAGGCGCCGATGAGAGACAAACAGGCTACGATTCTCTGCTGGGCGGTTGAAGAGTGCTTCAAGACGTACCGTAGAGTACTTCCGCGATTCATTGAGCGCAAGGCTGACCGGGAGGATGTGTTGCGGGCCAATGATCTGAGCGGATTATCCCTGTCCGGTAGAATCCGCTCCCAACTGTTCCTTCACGACCTTTTCCACTAGAATAAAGGACATGGCGTGGTTTAAAAGGGACAAACCTGCGGTCCAGACTCCCGCAGAGGAAGAGAGACGGGTCAAGACCGAAGGACTTTTCACCAAATGTCCCGACTGCAACAACGTGCTCTGGAAAAAGGAACTAAAAGACTTACTTTACGTTTGCCCCAAATGTTCCTACCACTTCAAGATAACCGCCCACCAACGGCTCAAGGCTCTGATGGACAGCGGTCGATTTGAAGAATTTGACGCCGACCTGACATCCTCCGATCCGCTTCAATTTGTCGATCAGAAAAACTATCCCGACCGCCTGGAGAAGGCCATCGAGACCACCGGAATCAATGAAGCGGTGGTGAATGCTCAGGGATCCATCAAGAAGCATGAAGTGGTCTGCGCAGCCATGGAATATAGGTTTATCGGCGGCAGCATGGGCTCGGTGGTCGGGGAGAAGATCACAAGAGCCATCGAAAAGTCACTTCAGAACAATAAACCTCTCATCATTGTTTCCGCCAGCGGAGGCGCCCGTATGATGGAGGGAGTGCTGTCGCTCATGCAGATGGCCAAAATCAGCACGGCTCTGGCGCAACTGCATCAGAAGAGAATTCCGTATATATCCGTCCTCACTGACCCCACCACGGGCGGTGTCACGGCCAGTTTTGCCATGCTAGGAGACCTGAACATCGCTGAACCCAGGGCCCTGATAGGATTCGCCGGTCCCCGGGTGATTGAACAGACCATCCGCCAGAAATTGCCCGATGGTTTTCAGCGAAGCGAATTTCTGGTGGAACATGGGATGCTGGATGCCATCGTTCCACGAGAGGAGCTTCGCGATTATATTGCCGATTGGCTTGTTTTCATGAGCAACGG
>JAZFRU010000402.1:0-12409 GCA_036445815.1 Acidobacteriota bacterium
GGAAGACCAGTTCTGCCACCGAGCGGTTGCTGCAGGAAAGCAGTCGGGTAGCGCACACGTGTTTGGTTTGTGGAAATCTCATGCAGCGAAACGGCAACTGTCATATCTGTACCACCTGTGGCAGCACGTCGGGCTGCAGTTGATTAACCCGAATTGTGCATAAGTTCTCTACTGCAGCGCCGCCCGCCTTCATCTGAGCGAAGCGAAGTCGCCTTCATCTGAACGGAGTGAAGAATCATCCGTCCTGGCTGTGTTGCGCGACCCGCAAAGCGGGTACCCCTCGGTCTCCTCGACGTACTTCACAGTACGCCTGCGGTGCCCTCCGGGGTACCCGCTTGCGGGTCGCGCGCGCCTTGCCAGGTCGGCGCTTGCGTCGCCTCGTGACGAGAGCCTATGCACAGTCCGGGTTTGTGTCTTCGACCCGCGCGTTCCACGCTTTACGTTCCAGGTTCCACGTTTTTTAGGTGCACCTTCAATAATGTGCGGGTGAAGTTCATGTCTGGTACGTGAAACGAGGCAGTCCACGGCCAAGAGGCGGCCGGTCAGCACCCTGTAATACACTTCCGATCATGAAGTATCCGCTAGTTTTTCTCTTGTTGCTTCAGTCTGTCCCGATTTTTGCCCAGCAACGTCCCTTATTGACAGAACGTGCGGAGACCCTCGAACAGGGACACATTCTTTTGGATATAGGTGCGGAATTTTTGCAAGAAGCGATATTTCCCTTTTCAGGACTGGAAGGAGACCTGACTCGAGCAGGCGTGGTGGGAGTGAGAATTGGCGCTGCCGATAACGTCGAGATCCAGTTTCTGGGTACCTTTCAGAATATCCTCAATATCGAGAATCGCCACCTGGCTCCCAATACACCCCGGCTGGAATTTTCCGGGAATTCAACCAGTGATGTGGGCGACTTCATGCTGGCCACCAAAGTCCGTCTCAGGAAGGAGGATTCGGGCTGGCCCAATTTAGCATTCCGTTTTGGTTTGCAACTGCCCAACGCATCCAATGAAAATGGGCTGGGCAATGATCAAACCGATGTATTTGGGAGTATCCTGGTTCAAAAACATTTCGGGAAGCTGCAATTTCTTACCGATTTGGGCGTGGCGATTTTGGGGAATCCAGTGGTTGCGGGTTCCCAGGCCGACCTCTTCACCTACGGGCTGGCCCTGATCTATTCCGTCCACCCTCAAGTCAATTTGCTGATTGACGCCGTGGGCCGAGCCGGACCCGGGGGCATCGGAACCGAGGA
The DNA here is from genome assembly GCA_036445815.1 of Acidobacteriota bacterium. Taxonomy (GTDB): domain Bacteria; phylum Acidobacteriota; class UBA6911; order RPQK01; family JADFOI01; genus JAPYTY01. The sequence continues at coordinate 1,247 of JAZFRU010000402.1, forward strand.
ACAATCCTCTGTGAGGTTGGGATCCCAGATCCAGGCCGTTGGCTTACGCTGGGACGTGGCCGCCTTTATAGGATTGCGGGACACCGACCCCTCTTCGGGTGTGGTTCTGGGAATATCCAAGGAGTTTCAATTTCGTTGAAACCCCTACCCAGCCGACGGCGGTGACGTCAATGTCACCGTGTGGCATTCGATAATCGTGAAATGCCTGACAGAAAATACCGTGATGTTGGCTTATCCCAGCATTTCTCGAAATTGCTGAAACAGGCCGTGAGTTTCCTCGGATTCTTCCGAGATATTGGCCAGTTGCCTGAATAGGTCCTTTTGCTCCCGGGTCAGCTTGGTGGGGGTTACGACCGTGACCTGGACCAGCTGGTCCCCTTTGCCGCGTCCGTTCAAGCTTACAATTCCTCGGCCTTTCAAGCGAAACACGGTATCTGACTGGGTGCCTGCCGGTATTTTGACTTGTTCCCGTTTCTCAAGTGTGGGTACCGTCACTTCCCCGCCCAGCGCTGCTGTCGAAAAGTCGATCGGGATGGAGCACAGAATGTGGTTGTCCTCTCGATGGAAAAAAGAATGCTCCTCGACGGAAATGATGACGTAAAGATCGCCCGGGGGGCCATTCTGAGGTCCGGTCTCGCCTTCTCCAGAGATCCTTAAGCGAGAGCCGTGATCGACTCCGGCAGGAATCTTGATTTCCAGAATCTTCTCTTTCTGAAGGTGTCCTTCGCCGTGGCATTCAGAGCAGGCCTTTTCTATGAATTGGCCTGATCCCTGGCAATTGGAGCAGGTTCGGCTAATGGTGAAGAAACCTTGTTGATAACGGACATTCCCCTGCCCTCCGCAGGTGGAGCAGGTCGTCATTCCCTTGGTCGGATCGGCCCCGAGGCCCTTGCAGTGGGTACACGTTTCCCGGCGGGGAATCTTGATTTTGGTCTTTACCCCGAAGGCGGCCTCTTCGAAGCTGATGTCCAGATCATAGCGAAGATCGGTCCCGCGGCGAGATCGGGACTGTCTCTGGCTGCCTCCGAAAATATCACCAAAGCCGAAGAAATCACCAAGGATGTCATTGAAGTCGGAGAAGATTTCCGGATCAAATCCTTGAAAGCCCCCCGCTCCAGGCCCTAATCCGGCATGGCCAAACCGATCATACTGAGCCTTTTTCTCGGAATCACTCAGCACGCTGTAGGCCTCCGCAGCCTCTTTGAACTTGTCTTCGGCCTCTTTATCCCCCGCATTTTTATCGGGATGGTAACGGATGGCCAGCTTGCGGTAGGCGCTCTTGATTTCCGACTGAGTGTCATCCCGGCCAACACCCAGGACTTCGTAATAGTCTCTTTTCGTCAAAATAAACTCCTAAGCCTGGATGAGGCACCACACGAATGATTCTAAGGTAATCATAAGATCGCCATGATCGCATTTCAAGGGGACCTGGATAACCAGAACAAGGGGGGTCACTCCTTTGCCTTTTCTTCGTCGTTGGCCTCCTTGTCGGGCAGGACGGCGACCCGGACCTGGGCGGGGCGCAACAGTCGAGATCGGATTTTATAGCCTTTTCGGAGTTCATCCAGAATACATCCCTCTTCGTGATCCGTGGTTTCCTCGCGTAACACAGCTTCGTGAATATTGGGATCAAAGGGAGTTCCCAATCCCGGTATCTCGGTCACCTCAAACCTGTCCAGCACCCTCCCTATTTCACGCACAATCAGTTGGTAGCCCAGGCGATAGGCCTCGAGTTCGGAGTCCTCTGGTGCCTCCCTCAAACTCTCCAGTCCCTTCTCCAGAGCATCCAGAATGGGTAGGAGTTCCTCGAACACCGCAGCTTGGGCGGCCAGACGCTGTTCTTCCCTCTCTTTTCGAATTCGTTTCCGATAGTTTTCGAACTCGGCCTGTTTTCGCAGCAACAGATCGGCGGTTTCGTCACGTTCTTTACGAAGAGCCTCGAGAATAGTCTCCTCGGATTCTCCTTCCACCTCTGAAGCGACTTCCGGTTCCAAGGGACTCTCTCCGTCCAATTCCTCTCCTTCTTCTACCATGGTTTTCCTCAATGATTGTTGTTCCCGTCAGGACCTTGTCCCGGTGATGTTAATTACGGGCAAAGCGAGGTCGGATTGTGCATGATTTCTTGAAATCCTGCCACTTTTGCCTCCATCTGGGAGAAGCGAAGAAGGGGCAGGAGGCCTGACCATGCGCTTGAGGGAATACAGGCCGGCTGCAAAGCTTCAGAGAAATGAGGCATAATCGGGCACTCAGTATAGTCTAGTTGCTGGGGAGCAGTTGGCTGAAGAGCTTGGCTACATAGCCGACCAGGGTGATCGTTTTCTCATACTCCATCCGTGGAGGCCCCAAAATGCCCAATCCACCAATGACTTTTTGATTGTGGAGGTAGGGTGAGGAAACCAGCGCCCAATCTCGCATTCCCGGGATGTCTTTTCCCAGTCCAATCTGGACCGAAGGTGTAGCAGAGCTAGTTTTGAGACATTCGTTGATCATCTTGATGAGGCGGCCCTTTTCCTCAAAGGTCTCGAAAAGGGAAAGAATCCGATCGATGTCAGCCAACTCCGGCTTCTGCATGATCCGAGTCGTGCCTCCCAGGTAAACCTCGCTGTTGGCAGTCTCCTCATCCTCGGATTTTACCAGGCTGGCGGTTGCCAGCAGAACTGCGTTCATCAACAGGCGATCGTACAGCGACTTTTCCTCCAGCATGAGAGCCACCAGTTCGGCGCGGATCTCAACCAGGGTGTTTCCCTCGAAATGGGCAACAAGATAGCGGCCCGCCTGATCCAGCTCGCTTTGCACCAGATTCTGATTCATCTGGATGAGCCGATGTTGAACCAGACCGGATCCCGTCACCATAATCACCAGGATTTTTTGGTTGGACCTTCTGATGAACTTGATGTGTTTCATGGTGGCCGTCGACACTGGCGGGGCCAAAACAAAACCCACGTTATCCGAAAGGGCGGAGAGGACCTGAGAAGTCTTGTTCATGAGTTCGCCAGGGTCCGTCTCAGGTTCCAGGCTTTGCTTGATCTGTGCCGCTTGACGGGTGGGCAGTTGCCAGGAGCATTCAATAGAGTCTACATAGAAACGGTAACCTTCGGCAGTAGGGATTCTTCCCGCCGACGTATGGGGCTGGGTGACCAGCCCCCTCTCCTCCAGTTCCGCCATCACATTTCGCAGAGTGGCCGGACTCAGCCCCTCTTTGTAGGCCTTGGACAGCCGACCTGATCCCACCGGCTTCCCGCTGCGTACGTATTCTCGGACGATGGCCTTGAGGACCTCACGCGGCCGATCGTCAGATTCTGTCAAGCTCCGTTGTCTGGTCATTACAAGATCTATCGCCCTACTTTATGTTACGTCACGTCCACGCCCGGCTGATGGTCCATCCCGTCTCTACGCAAAAGCGATTCGCCTTCAGGGCATCCTGAAAGAACCTCAGCATTATGCGGGCCGGACCCTCAGAAAATCTATAGCATATCTAACGAGTAGGACGCAATGATCTTGAAGCGGTCGAAACTCAAAGAGTCGGAAGGAACGGAGATGATTCGAGCCGAATCGAGAAGGTCTTTTCAATGCCCTCTTTGAGAGCCTGACACACCTCTTCAAAGGTAAATTCGCGGCCTCCTGCCTCCAACACGGAGATCACCTTTTTTCGCAACAAAAGCTCCTCGCTCGCCAAAGCCTGAGCCATCTGTGAGTAATCCACCTGCAAAGGAATCGATCCATGTTGAAGAAAACTCCTCCGCAAACGTCTTTGTGCGCTTCCCACAATTTTTAGACCCTCCGAGAGCAACTCGTATCGAGAGGAAGATGCAAAGCAGGGATTCTTGTGGCCACTCCCTGTGAAACGGTGGGAATCGGGTGATCCTTTAGCCAGTCGAACCGAGATCCCCAACTGCTTGAGACCTGCCTGCAAAGCCTGGGCGATCAATCGGTAGGTTTCACTGATGTCCTTCAAAGGAAAGAATTCAGGATCGTTGGAAACCAGGGCGTAAGTGACTTCGTTGTGGTGAAGAACCGCTCTTCCGCCGGTTGGGCGAAGAACAATGGGCAACCCTTGCTGACGGCAGAATTCTGTATTGACGGCTTCTGGAGGCTTTTGATTTCTTCCCAGGGAAATGGTGGGCCTCGACCAGCGATAAAAACGAACCGCCGTGACGCTGTTCACCGATTCTTCGGCCCAGGTCAGAAGTGCCCGATCCACGCGCATGTTTTCGGCGCCCGATTGGGGGGGGTCGACTCGATACTGCCAGTGATCACAGTAGTTCATCCAGGTCCTGATAGGGTAAATTTAGAGAGTGGGCGACCGGTTCGAAAGTTACCACTCCTCGGTAGATGTTAACTCCATCTTTGAGGTGAGGGTTCTCTTTTATGGCTCCTTTCAGCCCCAATTTCCCAATGGCCAGAATATAAGGGAGGGTGCTGTTGGTCAGGGCAAAGGTGGAAGTCCGAGGCATGGAACCGGGCATGTTGGAGACGCAGTAGTGGAGTACTCCGTCTACCACGTAAGTAGGGTCGCTGTGGGTGGTGGCGCGGGTTGTTTCAGAACAGCCACCCTGATCGACCGCCACGTCGACAATGACCGATCCCGTTCCCATGGAAGCCACCATCTCCCGGGTTATGAGCCTGGGGGCACTGGCGCCGCGTATCAATACTGCACCGATGACCAGATCTGCATTCCTGACCGAGTGTTCAATATTGTAGGGAGTGGAAATGAGGGTCTCGATTTGACCAAAGAAGAGATCGTCAATGTGTCTGAGACGATCCACATCCACATCAAGGATACACACTTGAGCTCCCAGACCGAGGGCCATTTTTGCGGCATTGATCCCTACCGTTCCTCCTCCTAAAATCACCACAAAGGCCGGGCGAACCCCAGGCACCCCTCCCAGCAAGACCCCTCGCCCTCCTTCCGTTTTTTGCAGGTAGTGGGCGCCCACGATGACCGACATCCGTCCTGCCACCTCGCTCATTGGGGTCAGAAGGGGCAACCCTCCATGTTGATCGCCGATCGTCTCGTAGGCGATGGCGACCAGATTTTTCTCCAGTAGGATTCGGGTCAGCTCCGGAAGGGGGGCCAGATGAAGAAAACTGAACAGCATCTGTCCTTCCCGGAGTCGGGGAAATTCCTGGGGAGTGGGTTCCTTGACCTTGACGACCAGTTCACTACCGGAATAGAGGTCGTCGGCATTGACGACGACCTGGGCACCAGCCCCCTGGTACTCTTCATCAGAGAACCCTGAGCCCTGTCCGGCACCCTTCTCGACAAACACCCGGTGGCCCTTTTCGCTGAGCGCGTGAACGCCTGCAGGAACGAGGCCTACCCGGTACTCGTTGTCTTTGACTTCTCTGGGAAGGCCAATATTCACCGATGATGTGTCCTTCCCCCCGAAAGGCAGGAGTGTTCCGGGGGGGGATTTCGCCAGCCTTAAGGCTTCACAAACGAGGTATAGGCAATACTCATTTGTCGACTCTGTGGGGTTTTCCAAACCACACGCAAAACAATTCCAGAACCCGAAGACTGAGCATTGATCGTATCGTAAAGCTCCTGGGCGGTGGTCACGGGGTTTCCGTTGACGTGAGTAATCACCTGAGGGGGAGTCAAATTGGCTTCATCGGCCAGGCTGCCTGGAGCCACATTTCGGATCAACACTCCTCCTTTCAGATCTAGGTTCAACCCCTCGGCATCACGTCGTGAAAGTGTTTCAAACTCAAGACCGATCTCTTTCTCACGCTCTTCCTCCCGGCGTTCTTCAAAAGACAGACCTTCGGATTCTCCTCGCACCTCGCGTTCGAGAGTTCTCTCTGCAAGCGTGACCGTGAGAGTCTCCACTTTTCCTTTGCGAACCACTACCACGGGAAGCTGTTTCAGGGGGGGGGAATTGGCAACCGCCACGCGCAAATCGTAGATGGTCTCGATTTCGCGGTCTCCGAATTTAACGAGAACATCTTCGGCGCGAATCCCGCCCAGATAGGCAGGACCTGTTTCAGCCGGTTCACCCTTTTCATCAATCAATTCAGTGATCAAGACTCCGTCACCGTCTTTGATTCCCGTGGGGTCAGCGCCACTCACGCCAAAGAAATCTCCCATCGCTTCTGTGAGGTCGTAGGAATTCATCTGGACGCCCAACCAGCCGCGCTCAATCTTTCCTTTGGTCACAATCTGGTTGTAGGAATTGATGAACACCGAGGAAGGAATGGCGAATCCGACGCCTTGCGAACCGCCGCTCCGGGTGAAGATGAAGGTATTGATTCCGATCACTTCGCCCCTCATATTAACCAGTGGACCGCCACTGTTTCCGGGATTGATGGCCGCGTCGGTCTGGATGTAGTCACCAAAAATGGTGGTACCGGGAACGATCCTTCCCGTCGCTGAGACAATGCCTGAAGTAATGGTTTGACCCACGCCAAAGGGGTTGCCAATGGCCAGTACCCAGTCGCCCACCCGCATCTTGGCGGTGTCTCCAACCTTGGCAAAGGGAAGGGGTTTTGGGGTATTGATCTTCAGAACTCCGAGATCTGATTCGGGATCTCCCCCAACCACCCGTGCCACATAGGTCTCGCCAGTGTGGAGTTTGACTTCAATCTTGTCAGCGATTCGGCGGGTGCCTTGTTGTGAAGTCGGAGGCGCCACTACGTGGTAGTTGGTCAGGACATACCCATCACTGTCGACGATAACTCCGGTCCCCAGACTGGTCGCTTTTCTTTCCTGCGGTGCTCCCTGTCCGAAAAAGCGTCGAAAGAAATCATCTCCGAAGAAGTCTCGAGGATCACCCTGAGCCCCACCCCCTTGGGGACCCGTGGTGCGAATGACGGCTGTGGTACTGATGTTGACGACGGCCGGTTCAACGGTCTCAGCTATTCGACCGAATCCGTCGGACAGGCTGACTGAATCATCCAGCAGTAACGGAGCTCCATCGCCCTTGATCTGCAAGAGTTCAACCGAGCTTCCATCCTGGGCCCTCGAAACGCCGTCGGGAATCAGGGTCCCGATGGTGATTCCCAGTAATAATGCGATGAAAAGAGCTAGGAAGGTGATGCCCTTCTTAGATGTTAAAAACTGTTTCATAATCAACCTGGCCTCCACAAATATAGTCCGTCCGATGCGATCAGTCACCGGTGTTTAAATACGCTATGTCCAGAGAAAACGTTCCCTACTTGTCAATTTTATCACAGCCCGTTCCGGGTCTACAGGGCTGACCGGTGGAAGCACGGAGACGTGGAGAAACTCAAGATGGTAACGGCGTACAGACCCGGCTGTCTCGAGCGCCCCTGTTTTTCGAACGTGCTGGAGTGTGGGAGGCACCTCAGGGTGCCGATTCCGGAAGCCGCTCATAGAGCGGCCGCTACAAAAGCGTGGCAACTGATCGATTCGGTGCCCTGAGGCGCCTCCCATTCTTCGGACTCACGTGGAACGCGCTGGTCGAAGGCCAGCGCCCGGTCACCGATAACGAGTGAAATAGTCACGTGCGGCGGTCATCACCTTGGGCGCCAAGATAAGAGCGGCGATCATGTTGGGGAGTGCCATCAAAGCGAAGGCAGTATCAACCAGATTGATCACCATGTTGGCGCTCCAGATAGCACCCACAAACAACATGATCAGGTAGAAGATATCGTAGATTCGGGTGTATTCCGCACCGAAGAGGTAACTGAAGCATTTTTTCCCATAGTAGGAGTAGCCCAACATGGTGGAAATGCCGAACAGCAGGACAACGGCTATCAGAATTAGCCGCCCCCCTTCCCCCAGGGCGGATTCAAAGGCCTGAGAGGTCAGGGATACTCCTTGTACCCCCTGTACTCGCCAGTTTCCGGTCGAAAGGATCACAAAGGCCGTGAGGGAGCAGACGACGATGGTGTCAATAAAGGGGCCCATCATGGCCACCAGGCCCTCACGGACCGGTTCCGTGGTTTTGGCGGCTCCGTGGGCCATTGGAGCCGTTCCGATGCCGGCTTCGTTGGAAAAGGCCGCCCTTTTGATGCCGGTTTGGACCACCGTCATGAAGGAAATACCGGCAACACCACCGGCCGCTGCGGTTCCTGTAAAGGCGTCGTGAAAGATCTGCGCAAGGATCTGGGGAATCAGTGAGTAATGCGAGATGACCACCACGACCGAGGCCAGCAGGTAGACTGCACACATGGTCGGTACCAATCGGCTCGCCACCTGGGCAATTCTCTTCAATCCACCCAGAACCACAATTCCTACCACAAGAGCGGAAACGAGTCCGGATAGCCAGCGTTCGACTCCATAGCTCTCCTCCAAAATTTCTGCCACCTGGTTGGCCTGAAACAGGGCGAGGCAGCCAATCATGCCGCAGACGCTGAAGAAGATGGCCAGGAACTTGAATCGTTTGCCCAGTCCCCTCTCGATGTAGTACATGGGCCCGCCCTGGATGTTTCCCAGACTGTCTTCGCCTCGGTACATGACGGCCAGGGTGCAGGTGAAGAACTTGGTGCCCATTCCCACCAGAGCTGACACCCACATCCAGAACACGGCCCCCGGACCTCCCTGAGTGATGGCAATCGCCACTCCCCCGATGTTGCCGAGGCCTACCGTTGCAGCCAGGTGGGTGCTGAGGGCCTGGAAGTGAGTGATGTCACCGGGAGCTCCTTCTTGATCATATTTTCCCTGGAGAATCTCGAACGCATGCCCGACCCCCACGAAGGGCTGCAGGCGTGAGTAGAGGGTCAGAAGGAAGCCGCCTCCAACCAAAAGAACCAACAGGGGGGTCCCCCAGGCATAGTCGACGGCTACAGAGAGCAAGTGATCCAGGGTCTCGTTCATCACTGTGTTGTGGACAGCCCGGTTTCCCTAGAATCCGGTGCTGCGATCAAATCAGCTTCAGCTTGGCGTAGCTTTGCAGTAATTTCTTGATACCTAATCCTGGAAACTGTACCGTGACGGTCAAATCGTCACCCGTGTTCTGAACCCGAAGAATGGTGCCGTAACCGAACTTGTCGTGTGCGACTTTTGCCCCCGAGACCAGTCCTCTGCTTGTGCCCACCTTCTTATGAGAGAGTTCATCTAAATATCCCCGTACACTTTTTGGGGAATCATAGGTTTGTATGGAAAGCTTGGCTGTGCTCTTCCTGGGCGGGCGAGATGTTTGCCGATTGTCCCAGGAAGCAGCCCCATGAGACGGTGTGAAGGTGTGAAGCTTGAGAAGATGATCCGGGATCTCCTGAATAAATCGGCTGGGTCGATTCATTTCTTCAGTCTCCCTCCCAAAAAAACGGCGACGCAGGGAATAGGTGAGGTAGATGGCTGTCTGGGCGCGAGTAATCCCCACATAACAAAGACGCCGCTCTTCTTCCAAATCGTCCTCTGCCACCGCTCGGCTGTGAGGAAAGAGTCCCTCCTCGCAGCCCACCAGAAAGACAACCGGGAACTCAAGGCCTTTGGCATTGTGCAAGGTCATCAAACTTACCGGTGCCGACTCGTTGTAATCGTCGACTTCGGAGCGCAGTGCAGCATGGTCGAGAAACTCCTGAAGGCTGTAACCCTGCTCGTTGTTTTCCCGGCATAGGTTGATCAATTCTTCGAGATTGAGGATCCTGTTGTGAGCCTCCTCGGAATCTTCCCCTTTGAGGTAGGCCACATAACCGCACGCTTCCAGAATCTTTTCAAGCAGCAGATGCAGAGGTAGCTCCAGAAACGGCTGGCACTGGGAGATGAGTTCAAAAAGACGATTCAGAGCCAGATGGGCGCGGCCGGGGAAGGCGTTGTCTTCCAGGCCCTTGACCAGAGCCTCCCAGAGCGTGGTGTCGTTTTCCTGAGCCTTCTTGTGAAGCTGATCCAGAGTCATTTGTCCGATTCCCCGGGCGGGGCGGTTGATGATCCTCAACAAAGAGACGTTGTCATCCGGGTTGACCACCACTCGAAGATAGGCCAGGGCGTCCTTGACCTCTTTTCGGTGATAGAAGCTCACTCCTCCAATCAGCTTGTACGGCACGTCGAGACGGCGGAGAGCTTCTTCAAATTGACGTGATTGGAAGTTGGTACGGTACAAAACTGCGATGCCTTTGATGCCATCGTTGAGATGTTGACAGATTTTCTGGGAAACGTAGGTGGCTTCGCTTCTGGCCTCCAACGCGGCATAAAGTTCAATGGGTTGACCTGCCTTCTCTTTGGTCCACAGAACTTTCCCCTTGCGATTGAGGTTGTTGGAAACAACGCTGGTGGCAGCATCCAGAATGGTTTGAGTGGAGCGGTAGTTTTGCTCCAGTTTGACGATGGTCGCTCCTGGAAAATCAGCCTCAAAGCTCAGGATATTCTTGATATCGGCCCCTCTAAAGCCGTAAATCGACTGATCTTCATCTCCCACTGCGGTGAGGTTTTGGTGAACCTGGGTGAGGTACTTGACGAGGTCATATTGGGGGCGGTTGGTGTCTTGATATTCGTCAATGAGGATGTAACGGTAGTGATTTCCATACTGATTCCGGACCTCTGGATTTTCCTTGAGCAGCCGCACAGTCAACAGGATCAGATCATCGAAGTCCATGGCATTGGACTGCTTCAGGAAGTCCTCATAAGCCGTGTAGGCGAGGCCGTGGGTTTCACTGGATAAGTCCCTGGAATGAAGGCAGTATTCTTTAGCGCTCCAGTTTTTGCTTTTGGCTCGACTGATGGTTCCGAGAGTCTGCCGGAGGGGAAGTTCCTTGTCCGTGAAATGAAGCCGTTTGTAAACGGTTTTGAGGACCCGTAACTGGTCTTCCCGGTCGCAAATCGTAAAGTCTCTTCGGTAGCCAATTCGATCCGCGTCTCGGCGCAGCAGTCTTACCCCAAAGGAGTGAAAGGTGCACAACAAGGGAGAGTCATGGGTTCGGGTGAGAATCGCCTGGACTCGGTTGCGCATCTCTTCAGCGGCTTTATTCGTGAAAGTAACGGCCAGGATCTGATCGGGCTGGCAGAGCTCCCGATCGATGAGATGAGCAATCTTGTGGGTGATGGTTCGAGTCTTACCGCTTCCCGCTCCGGCCAGAATAAGCATGGGGCCTTCGGTCTGGGTGACGGCCAATTCTTGCTGTGGATTCAGATCGGAAACGCTAGCCTTGTCAGAAGTCTGAGTGGACATGTTGTTGGTGGCAACCTCGTCTGGAGAGGCCACTTTATCATGAACAGACGACAGGCGGCAGAAGGGTGAACAGATGCTGTTTCAAGGCTCCAAG
>JAZFRU010000403.1:0-4139 GCA_036445815.1 Acidobacteriota bacterium
TGGAACGCCGTCGGTCACGGTCAAGAGACGCCGTTGCCCCGGCGCCCGCAGCAACGCCGGTCACAGTGAAGAAACGGCTGTCCTACCACGAACAGCGTGAACTGGTGGCGTTGCCTGAGGTGATCGAGGGGCTGGAGGTCGAGGCGGGACAGCTCAACCGGACTATCCACGGTCCGAACTTCTACCGGGAGCCGGCCGATACGATCAAGGCGGCACTGGCGAGGCTGGAACAGGTGCAGACGGAGCTGGAGCAGTCCTATGTCCGCTGGGAGGAACTGGAGGCGCGCCGCGGGAGCTTTCGCGGCTAAAGCCCGCACTTCTCACACCTTCTCGTCACGAAGCGGTGCAACACCGTCAGGACGGATCATGGTGCCGATGCAGTAGAGAGGGTGTGAGAAATGCGGGCTAACCCTTTTCTTGAACGGGCTAAAACTCCGGCTCCCCCGCTTGCTTCCAGGCCATCCACCACAGAGACGCCACTCGGTGAGCAGCCAGATTCAGACGTTCTTCCAAGAGTCCACCCACCTCATCAAACATTCTTGTGAAATAGCGTTCAGGGTAGTTTTGTTCCGATCCCCTCTTCCGGTAGGCTCCGGGGTCAAGGGCCAATTCGGAAACAATACGGTTGTCGGCACCCAACAGGACCTCCAATCCTTGGTGGCTTTCCAGAACCAGATCGAAGAGTGCCGGCAGCACTGGTCCTGAATCCACCGCATCGACCCGGTCAAAAACAATCTGTGACTGGAACCGGTTCAGCAGTTGGGATTCAAATCGGGCATGGATGTCCGGCTGGCCGGTGAGCTGTCCGTTGAAGTTATCCGTGGTATGCAGAGGTTGGTGAAGATCGGCGATGTAATGGGAAAGATCTGCAGCGGACGACAGAATGGACTCCAGATCTTTCCGGCGGAACGCTTCCACCAGGCGGTCAAAGGTTTCCCCGGCCGCCCAGGGTCCCGTCCCGTTTCTTCGGGTTTCCTCCCGCCCAAACTGCACCACCAGTCGATCCAGATCCATTCCAGAATCCTTGAAGAGATCCCGGCCGTACCACTCGACGTGGACAAAATGTCGTGAAGCTTCTTCCGAATCCTGCTCTTTCCGATAATCCGCAGACATGGAACGCTCCACCAGTTCGGCGCGGTGTCGAACCTGTAAGACTTCGAATTTTCCCACCAAGCTGTCGAGGGCCCGATGGGAAATCCACTGATGTCCGACAGGCCCCCAGGCCAGGCTTGTTGTTGTAAAAAGGAGAGGAAAAAGGAAGCAGTAAAGGAGCGAGTTAACTCGCATTTCTCACACCAACTAACCCACTTGTTGGAACTTTTCCTTCAATACCTCAGGCATTCGATAGACCGTCTGACAGGTTTCGCATTTGAGAAGGATCAGCTTTTCATCCTCGGAGAATTCCTGTCTGATCTCCGCGAGTATAGATGGGTCAGGTTCATTATAATAGCTGGCAAAGGGATGATAGCGTTTCAGTCCGCCATGGCAAGACTTGCCCTTGACACCTTTTACCGTACACACCACTTGTCTGGGAAGCAGGTCTTTGATCACTGGAATCGTCCCTCCTGCCCGCTATTGTAACCGTTCCAGGTTCCACGTTCCAGGGGTCAGGGTTAGGGCCCCGACGATCTTCCAGTTAGAATGACCTCCTCATGGAAAATAAGGACCTCGCCCAGTTTTTCACTGAAATCGCCGACATCCTGGAAATCCAGGAGAGCAACCCCTTCAGGATTCGATCCTTTCGTCGAACGGCACAAATCATCAGGGACTTGAGCTTTAACGGGGCTGAGGCGGTGGCCAAGGATTCTCAAGAACTGAAGTCGATTTCCGGAATTGGCGACGGTGCCATCAAGAAAATACAAGAAATTGTTGAAACCGGGAAATGCCAGGAACATGAGGATCTGAAGAAACAAATCCCAAAGTCACTCTTATCACTCACCCAGATTCAGAATCTGGGACCGAAAAAAGTTCGTCTCTTCTGGAAGACCCTGAACATCACCAGTGTGGAAGAATTGGAACAAGCGGCCCGAGATAAACAGCTGAGATCCCTTCCAGGTATGGGGGAGAAAAGTGAAGCCAAGGTTCTCAAGGCCATTCACAACTATCGTCAACTCCAGGGACGCTTTCGCCTCGATGATGGAATTGAGATCAGTCAGGTTCTCATGGACTATTTAAAGTCACAGGTCAAGATTGATCGAATCACGGCAGCCGGAAGCGTCAGACGCAGACGGGAAACCATTGGAGACATCGACATACTGGTCACCTGCGATGCCCCCGGAGATGTCATTGATGCCTTCATCCACCATCCGGATGTTCAGGAAGTCCTCGCCAAAGGTGAGACTAAAGCCTCCGTGATCTTGCGCCGAGGTCTTCAAGCCGACCTTCGAGTTCTCGAGGATCAGTCCTTCGGGGCAGCGCTTCAGTATTTTACGGGATCCAAAGCACACAACGTGGCGCTTCGTGAACGGGCCAAACGGATGGGTTATAAAATCAGCGAATATGGGGTCTTCGCAATTGACGACGAGAAAGAGCCCGTGGCCGGTTCCAATGAGGAAGACATCTATCGGCTTTTGAATCTCTCCTATATTCCACCTGAGCTCCGGGAAAACCGGGGAGAAATCACCAGGGCGGAAACAGCGCAACTGCCTGACTTGATTCAACTCAAGGATATCCGCGGGGATCTGCATATGCACACCAAGGCCACCGATGGTCGAAACTCGATCGGGGAAATGGCCTCCGCCGCTCAGAAAGCCGGCTATGCCTATGTCGCCATCACCGACCACAGCAAAGCCCTGGCAATGACAGGCGGACTGGATGAAAAGGCCCTTGCCCGACAAGTCAAGGAAATCGACCGAGTGTCCTCCACATTAAGGGACATCACCGTATTGAAAGGCATAGAGGTCGACATTCTGGATGATGGGAGGCTGGATCTCAGCGATGAAGCGCTGGCCGAACTCGATGTGGTCATCGCTTCCATCCACAGTCGTTTTAATCTCTCTCGAAAAGAGATGACCTTGAGAATCTGTCGTGCCCTGGAAAACCCCTATGTCAACATCCTGGCCCACCCGACCGGGCGTCTGCTGACCAAGCGGGAACCTTATCTGGTCGACCTGGAACAAGTGATCAAGACCGCCCGAGACAATCGGGTGTGTCTGGAGATCAATGCCCACCCGTCCCGCCTGGATCTCAGCGACATCCACTGCCTCATGGCCCGCGACAACGGCGTCTTGATCAGCATCAATTCCGACAGTCACAACGACACCATGTTGAGCAATATGCAGTACGGAATTTTCACTGCACGACGCGGTTGGCTCGAGGCCAAGAACGTGATCAACACCTACCCGTTGAAGAATCTCAAAAAGGTGTTGGAGAAGAGGGAATATGGGGAGGGGGACCCCTGAGCGCTGGTCTCCGACCAGCGCGTTTCACGTTTAACGTTTCAGGTTTCACGTGGGTCCAGAGGGTGGGAGGCGCCTCAGGGCGCCGAATCCGGAAGCCGCTCATAGAGCGGCTGCTACATTAGGCTTGCCGACTGATCGGTGGGCGCACGACCGTTGCGCCCCTACGGATCTGGCGGGATTGGGAGAGACAAGAAAAGGAAAAACTTGTCTTCTTTGTGTCTCTGTGGTGAGGACTGGCCGAATCCGGATGGGCGCACGCCGTGCGCCCCTACACTTCCTTTTTGGGAACGCGAAGCTCAAGCGTTTAACGCTTGAGCTTCGCCAGTCTTTCAGCGGCTTCCTCCAAAACATCCAGGGTTTTACAGAAGGCAAAACGAATGAATTGACGGCCCATGTCCGATCGATGGTAGAAGCTGCTTCCAGGGACCGCAGCCACTCCATAGTCCCGAATAAGTTGATCCACAAAGGTCACATCATCCTCAACGGTCAGTGGGGAAATGTCTGCCATCACATAGTAGGCACCGGACGGGTTCCACACCCTGAACCCAATATCTTGCAGGACCTTGACGAAGTAATCTCTACGCTGTTGATAGTCAGAGGCAAGTCGCTGATAGTACTCCTTCCCCATCCGCAATGCCATCGAACCGGCTTCCTGAAGTGGAGCGGCCGCCCCCACCGTCATAAAATCGTGAATCTTGCGAATGGCATCGGTTAAATCTGGAGGAGCAATGATATAGC
>JAZFRU010000404.1:0-3875 GCA_036445815.1 Acidobacteriota bacterium
TAGGAGCGTTGAACTATGGCAAGGACCTGGGATGACTTTCTGACGGAAAGGGATCAGGAAGTTTTTGGTGCGGCTGGATATGGACGGGAGGCGGAGTTCAAGGGGCGACCGGCCTTGATGGTCATCGACGTGAACTACGGCTTTGTCGGTGACAAGGCCGAAGACATTCGGGATTCGATTGCCAAGTTCCCCAATAGCTGCGGTGCCGAGGGCTGGCAGGCCATGGAGCGACTGCTTCCTGTGCTGGAGGCAGCTCGAAGCAGATCCCTTCCGATTTTGTATACCACGGCCGATGATGCCCACTACCTTCTGGACCGGCACTCCTGGGGAGTCAAGAACAAGCGGGTTGATCAGTGGCGTGGGGGGACGGATGACACGAGGGTCCGGGCCAATCGCATCCCGGACATGATCGCTCCTCAATCCGGAGAGGTCACGATCCTCAAGAAAAAACCGAGTGCCTTTTTCGGTACGCCCCTGTTGCAGTACCTCATCACATTGGGAGTGGACCAGTTGTTGTGTTGTGGGACCACCACCAGCGGCTGTGTTCGGGCCACCGTGATCGATGGCTTCTCTCACGGTTATCGAATGACCGTGATCGAAGACTGCACCTTTGACCGGGGGCAGGCTTCCCATGCCATGAACCTGTTTGACATGAACCAGAAGTACGCCAATGTGATGGCCTCGGAGCGAATCGTGGACTATATCCATGGTTTGCCCGAAGGCCTGTTCCCAGAGTGGTCGGAGTCAATTGCTGCCTGTGTAGCATGAAGTAAAGGAGGTGCACTGTGGCTGAAACCAAATACGATGTCGCCATCGTGGGTGCTGGTTTTTCGGGACCCATTCTGGCGGCGAAGATTGCAGAGAAGGGGGTTCACCCTCAAACGGGTGATCGGTTGAAAGTCGCCTTGATTGAGGCGGGGCCCTACTTTCCGGGAGACCCTCGGGCTGGTCACGGATCTCCGTTGCGGAGGCAGATGTTCACCAACCTGGAGGACAACTACGACGGAACTTACCTTTGGGAGAATGATCGCAGCCGGGCCAAGATTGTGGGCGGGAGTTCTCTTCACTGGGGCGCTCAGGCCTTTCTGCCCTTTGACGTCGATTACCTCCACTGGCAAAAGGAGACGGGGGTTGATTGGACCCAGGAGAATCTCCGGGACGGGGTGGCGGAAATTCGCCGCGAATTCAGCGTCCATGATTTTCCGGATGAGATCGACACACAAGGCAATAAGCTCTTTTATGACGTGGCCAAGGAGATGGGCTATGACCCGAGGCGACAGGCGGGAGCCCGGCGCAATTGCATCTACTGCGGTTTTTGCAACAGCCCCATGATGTGCAAGTACGATTCGCGCGCCAGCACCGTGGTGACCTATATCCCGGTGGCAGAACAAAATGGAGTCGAGATTATTCCCGACACCTACGTGGAGAAGATTCTGATCGATCGGCAGGGAGAGCGCGGAGTGGCCCGAGGATTGGTCTGCAGCAGTGAGGGTTCCAGCTATGAGTTAGAAGCCGACAAGATCATTGTCTCCGGCGGGTTCATGGGATCCCCCTTGCTTTTGATGCGATCCGGTTATGGACCCAAAGAATGGAGAGGGAATCCCATTATTGTGGAGAATCCCAATGTCGGCCAGCACATTGACGGTCATGCCCGCACGCCTGGTGTCAGTGCCTTGTTCGATGAACCGATGGGAGATGGAGAACTGTCCAACATCGGGGGATACTACATGATTCACGATGAACGGACGGATGGTGAAGGGCGGCTGCTGTTTCGGGCCGGCTTTGGCGGCATGCGCCTGCCCTCTCAGGCCGCTCTGAATTCTTACGCTCCCTGGTACGGCCGGGAGCACAAGAAATGGATTCGAGACAAAGGCATCTTACGCATTGGATCGCTCTCGCCCTCCAATAGCAAGCCCTCTGGTCGCTGGTATATTGATCCGGACGGCCAGTTGCTCTATGGAGGAGATCACACCCTCACCATCCGGCGGGCCCAGGAAGGACGAGCGATGGCCTACGAGGTCCTCAAGAAAATGGGAGGCAAGAAGATCAGTTCCCCGGATGCCCCGGTCACCATCACTCCGCGCACCGGAGGCTCGCACAAGGTCGGCTCCTGCCGAGCGGGCGTGGACCCCAAGACGTCGGTGGTCAATCAATACTTCGAGTCTCACGACGTCGACAATTTATTGGTTTGCGACGGCAGTGCCATCCCCAGGGTCACCACCGGGAACACGGGTACACCACAGGCCTCCCTGACCGTCTTTGCAGCAGGTCGTATGATCGCGCGTCACTTCAGCTAGTTTTTGGAAAGGTAGAATCGTTATGTCAAAAACCAAGGTATCCAGAAGAGATTTTCTTAAGAAGACTACCACCGGGGCGACCGTCACGGCGGTTACCCTCGCCACCACCCAGTGCGCGGAGCCCGGCCCAGCGGGCGGTGTGGACCGATCCGCCCTGGTGGCGGCTATCGGAGACACGTTGATTCCTTCGGATCCGGGAGATCCCGGATACAGGATTCTGGAGGACCACAACATCACGGCTGAGGTCTTGAAGCAGCTTCGGGTGGAAGACGAGGATCTGGCCTTGTTTGACAGCCATTCCGCCGAGATGTTCTCGGGCAAGGGCTTTCTGCAGCTGAGTGAATCGGAACGGGAGCAATATTTCGATGCCGTTTTCTCCGGCGATCAAATCGCTGACCCGGATATTGCCCGGACCTTGCAGAGGGTTCTGCAAAGCATTCGAAGGCGGGTATTTCAGGTCTACTACAGCAATTACCCGGAACACGCCTTGCCGCGGGACGCCGACGGAGTCCCTGTCCTACCGGCAGGAGACACCCATCAGATCACCAACCCCAACACCACCGCCCTGGTTACAGGATGGGATACCGCAGGTTATATGGGACCTCTTAGCTGGGAGGAAGAAGAGCGCCGCCGGGCCATTGTTCAAAAGATTGACTGGACGGAATGAGCTGGTTTTATAGGCTTGAAGTTACCGGTGGGAGGGGCTATGCTTGTTTTAAGTGCCCAACAGGAGAAATGAAATGACCATGAAGAAGGACGTATCAAGAAGAGATTTTTTGAAGACAACCGGGATGGGCGCCGCCGCCATTCCCGCTGCCGGAGTGGCTTCCACCCGGCCAGTACAGGCTCAGGCGGCTACCGATCGCACGGCCGTGATTGCTGCCCTGGGGGACACCATTATTCCCAGCGATCCGGGGGATCCGGGCTACCGAACCCTGGAGCCGTATAACATCACGGCGGAAGTGATGAAAGGGCTGACCGGCCTCTCCGATGACGATCTGTCCACCTTCAACAACGGGACCGCATCGTTCTTCTCGGGCAAGACTTTCCTGGAGCTAGGTGAGTCCGAACGGGCCGACTACCTGAATCTGATCATCGAGGGGGATCGGATCACTGACGATCAGCTGCGGGGGAAACTGCAAAGTGTCTATCGTCTGACCCGGCTTCGAGTCATGGTCATCTACTACCAGAATTATCCGGAGCACCGTCTTCCCCGTGATGCCAATGACGTTCCGATTCTGCCTCCCGGAGACACCCACCAGATCACCAATCCCAACACCGAGAGGGTGGTGACGGGCTGGGATGTGGCCGGTTTCCGAGGTCCCTTGACCTGGGAAGAAGAGGAACGTCGCCGCGAATACTACAAGAAAATCGACTGGAAAGAATGATTAAGCGCTGGTCGCTGACCAGCGGCCGAGGCGCCTCCCACACTCCGGACACACCCTATCCGACCCATCCAAATTAACTGGGTTTTGAGACGGCCTGGGACGTGCGGCCCACTACCGCACCCCAGCAGTTTTAGTCCCCGGTATAAGAGACCCGGGCCGGGTAGCGAAAGTATTCCACCTTTTGCTGGGG
>JAZFRU010000405.1:0-2553 GCA_036445815.1 Acidobacteriota bacterium
TGAAATCTTTGGGATGCGAGAACAGGATCACCCATCCGTCCCCGATCCATTCATGAAAGTTGATCGTTCCCTCTGTCGTCTCTGCGCTGAAGTCGGGCGCCTCTGCCCCTATGCGTATCGTCATGAACCCTCCTGTTTAAGTTTAAGCTTAAGTCTAGAATTAAGTACGCTTAAGCCTAACGAGACGTGCCAGAGAAGTCTAGCCCACATTTCACACATACCTTCTCGTCATGAAGGCGGGCGCCGATGCAGTAGAGGGGGTGTGAGAAATGCGGGCGCTAGTCACAAATCATGCCATCTCTGGCAGGGAAGATGAACCTTGATCGTGCCTCACAAGATCCATCCGTAAACATTAGGGTATGGGTGAAATGAGGCACTAAGTTATAGTGATCATCATCATTCTCTGCACAGGTCGATTGCCATAGAGGAGAGGTTTCGTGAAGAAATGGCTGGTGGTAGCTCTTTTTTTTGGGGTCCAGGTGGTGACCGACATCATCCGTGTGTCATTGGCCGTCGTGGCACCCGTCTTGATGGAACTCTACGATATCTCCCCCAGCGCCATGGGCTATGTCCTGTCGGGATGGAACTGGGCCTACACGCCCAGTCTGCTCCTGGTGGGCCCCATCATCGACCGGGTCGGACCCTGGCTAGCCCTGACCGTTGGCGCAGGATCCTGGAGCGTGGCAACTCTCGCTTTACCCCTGGCCACCACTGCCGGCTCCCTTTTTGTGCTGCGCTTTCTGTATGGGGCGGCTCACAGCGTGCGTTTTCCCTGCCAGTCATCGGCCATTGCGCGCTGGTTTGAGCCCCATCAGCGGGCCACTGCAGTGGGGCTCTGTTTCTCCGGAGGGCAGGCGGGCCTGGCCATCGGAGCCATCCTCACCGCCTTTCTTCTGGCCCACTGGGGCTGGCAAGGGGTCTATTTCTGGATTGGGGGCGGAAGCCTTCTCTTTACCCTGGTTTGGTTGGTCCTCTATCCAGACAAAAAGGTGGGGCGCGAGACGGCAATCAAGCAAGGCGAACCGGATAGGACAGCCGTAAAAATCCCGTGGCTGTTGCTTCTGCGGCACCGGTCCATCTGGGGGATGGTGCTGGGTCAGATGGGGTACCTGTATTGCTATTTTTTCTTTGTCACCTGGCTTCCCAGTTATTTGATTATGGAGCGGGGCATGACCATCCTTGAGACGGGAATCGTGGCCAGCCTTCCCTTCTGGATGGGCATGCTCGGCACCCTGGCGGGAGGAGCTCTGGGGGATCATCTCATTCGAAAAGGCTTCAGCACCACCGCTTCTCGGAAAACCATGATCGGTGTGGGGCTGACGGCGGCCATGCTTCTAATGGTTGGTGCGGCCTTCGCGACGCAGACCTGGCTGGCCGTCAGCCTTCTGGTTCTGTGTATGGGGTGCATCCGATTGATCTCAGCGTCGGCCAATTCGACGCCGATGGATTTGGCCCCGCCGATGGCCGTGGCGTCCTTCACTTCCATTCAGAACTTCATCGGAACCATGAGTGGTCTGCTGGTGGCCATTATCAGCGGTTACATCAAGGAGGCCACGGGTTCCTTCACCCTGGCCCTGCTGGTTGCTGGTGGAATGGCCCTGGTGGGGGCCCTCTCCTATGTCCTGGTGGTGGATCGTTTTGAAACCCTATCCCTCGAACCCACTTCGGATCCGGAGCAATAGGGACAGGATCAAGATTCAAAGAGCGATGATCGGTAGAGAGGGACCTTCCTGCGGATGATGCCGTTCTGGATCCTCTTCCGGTAAAACTTTTCAGACAAACCCGTAGAAGCTTACCAGCGAGGCGCTTTCGCCGGGACCCTGTTGCATGTTCAAGCTGCTTCAGGGAAACTGTCGGGTTGCGTGAATCCATTGAAAGATAGTCAAGGAAATCGTCAAGCTCCTGTTGGAAAGACATTGGCCAGATCGTTGGGCCAGTGGCTTGTCAGGCACCAACCCACAGAGATGACCGTGCTCATGGCCACGGCCGTGGTGGTCGGGCTGGGTGCCGGATTCGGCGCTATTGCCTTTGGGTGGCTCATCGACAATTTTACCACCCTTGCTTTCGATGGAGGTCGTCAGGCTCTTGGGTTTATGGGGAAATACTATGTCATCGTACTCCCGGCTATCGGGGGTTTGCTGGTGGGAGTTCTCGTCTATCGGTTTGCCCGCGAGGCCAAGGGCCATGGCGTTCCCGAAGTGATGGAAGCCGTCGTTTTGAAGGGAGGGCGTATCCGTCCCGTGGTGGTCCTCATCAAGGCGCTGGCCTCGTCCATCTGTATCGGAACCGGTGGTTCGGTAGGTCGCGAAGGTCCCATTGTTCAGATCGGGTCAGCCTTGGGATCCACCGTGGGACAGTTGCTGAAGATGTCGGATGATCGGATCCGAACGCTGGTCGCTTGCGGAGCGGCAGGAGGTATCGCAGCCACTTTTAATGCTCCCGTGGCCGGCGTGATATTCGCGATGGAAGTGATTCTGGGAGAGTTTGCCATCGCCAACTTTTCGACAGTCGTGATCGCCTCGGTAACGTCCAGTGTGGTGGCTCGGATCTTCG
>JAZFRU010000406.1:0-2650 GCA_036445815.1 Acidobacteriota bacterium
ATGTTTTTCATTCAAACTCCTTCGAACCCCTAGTTGAATATACGGGTATGACGTAAATCCCGCTGACGCGTTGGTCTTCGACCAGCGGGTTTCACGTTTCAGATTTCACGTTTAACGCAATAGGCGAAGCGAGACTCTGGACAATCGGCGCGGTGAGGCTCCGATTCCAGAAACCCTCATAGAGCGGCCGCTGCATAGGGTTGCCCACCTGATCGGTGGACGCACGGCACGGCCGTGTTCCCCTGCTCTCTATTCGTTAAACGTGAAATGTTAAACCTGAAACGCGGCCGAGCGAAGCGAGGCTGCTCTTCCCAGCGGTCACTCCCCTTGCGAAAACTGGAGTGAAGTTGCGGGAAGCGCTTCCGCCCGATGAGAGGGTAGCCAGAACGCCAGTATGAATCCGGGGGAGGTCAGCGCCACAAACCAGACCAGAACCGTGTGAAGACCGTAGAGGTCGGCGAAACCCCCGATCAGGGGAATGACAAAGCCGCTTACACCCCAGGCGAATCCCATCATGAGGGCCGCTACCGTGCTGGCGGCTCCTGGAATCAATCTCTGAGCCATAACGACGTTGACCGGGTTGGCCAGCAAAAGAAATCCTCCCGCCAGGGCACACATCAATGTCGAGAGGGGGCCGGTGGTCAGAAGGAAAGTCAGTGCCATGGGAGCGTAGCCGATCATGGAGATGGCGCAGATGATTCTGCCTCCAAAGCGGTCGGCCAGGATTCCTCCCCAGAGTCCGGTGACTCCTCCGGTCAGTAGGAATAAGCTCAGGTGCTGGGCTCCTTCGACGGCTGTCAGACCCTGCACGGTGAAGTAGAGGGGCAGAAAGGCCACGAAAACCATTTGGTTGAGGGAGCGGATCACGACCAGAAAATAATGGACCGAGAGTGGTTTGATGTGTCCGAGGATCTGTTCTCGGAGGTGAGTTTGGCGGACCGGTTCTACCTCCTTCGAAGGTTTGGGTCCATGAAGGAGCAGATAGACGCTCACCAGAACCCCCGGCACTGCCGCCCAGTAGCTTGCCTGGAGGCCAGCGAGGGAAATCACACTGGTGATGTAAAGTGGGCCGACTCCGTAACCGATCATTCCACCGCTGATGAAGACCGACATCTCGTAGCCGGGGCGTTTACCAGACAGCTCTCTCGTGACCGCGGCGCCTTGCGGATGGAAGGAGGCAATGCCAACCCCTCCCAGGATGACCAGAATCAGCAGAGAATAGAAATTCGGGGCGATCCCCAGAGAACAGATGAAGACCCCCGAAATGGCTGGCCCAAGAGCCGCGAATACCTTGTGGCGCAGCCGATCCGCCAGGTAGCCATAGATGGGTTGCATCAGAGAGCTTGAAAAGACCAGGGCTCCGCCCAGGATGCCGGCCTCGGTCAGGGTGAGATTCAAAGATTCACGAAGAAAGGGGAGGAAGACCCCCAACATGCTCGCGTGGGCGTCAATGAAAAAGTGGGCGGCCGACA
The DNA here is from genome assembly GCA_036445815.1 of Acidobacteriota bacterium. Taxonomy (GTDB): domain Bacteria; phylum Acidobacteriota; class UBA6911; order RPQK01; family JADFOI01; genus JAPYTY01. The sequence continues at coordinate 1,473 of JAZFRU010000406.1, forward strand.
GTTTCAGAATCGATCGGTGAACTCTCATCGTGACAAAAAGCGTATTCTGACACATTTGCAGCCCTTTGGGTAAGGTCGGGAAACCGTGAATCTGAGCGCTGATTCCTCATGAACCGGAACGTCAGTAGGATAGAATGGCCGGGTGAGAATATCCGATTTTGACTATTTGCTGCCTTCCGAGTTGATAGCCCAATATCCCAGTGAACATCGTGACAACTGTCGCCTGATGGTGGTGGATCGCCAGTCGCAGACCTTTCAACACAGCCGGTTTAGAGATCTTCCCAGTTTCCTCTCTCCAGAGGATCTGGTGGTGTTGAACAATACTCGCGTCATTCCAGCACGTCTGCATGCCTGCCGAGAAGGCCGCCAGGAGAAGATCGAGGTCTTCCTGCTTCGCCGTGTTGAAGGAGATGTCTGGGAGGCCCTGATCAAACCGGGAAAGAAAGCTCGACCGGGTGTCTGCCTGGTTTTCGAGCCTGGCCAGTTCGAGGCCATGGTGGTGGACAATTCACCTTCGGCCGTTCGACGGCTCAAATTCAAATATGTTGGGGAGTTCCGGGACTGGATCAACCAGCTGGGTGAGACGCCCTTACCTCCCTATATCAGTCGTCCGCCCCGTCTGGAGGACCGGCAGCACTATCAAACAGTTTTCGCCCGAGTGGACGGTTCGGTGGCGGCACCGACGGCGGGTCTTCACTTCACCCGTGCACTGATTCAGCGAATGCGGACCTGTGAGATCACTCTGCACGTCGGTTATGGAACCTTCAAGCCCGTTTCGGTAGACGATGTGAAAAGCCACGTAATGGACGCCGAGTCGTATGAGATCGGACAGAAAACCGCTGCTCTGATCAGAGATCAGCTCGGGAAGGGGAAGCGGGTGGTAACGGTCGGTACCACCACCACCCGCGCGCTGGAGCATGTTTTCGCCCGTCATGGGGAGATGGTGCCGGATCACGACCGAACCGATCTATTCATCTGTCCCGGATTCAAGTTTGAAGTGACCGGAGCTCTCATTACCAATTTTCATCTCCCCCGATCGACCTTGCTCCTGCTGGTTGCAGCCTATGCGGGGAAGGAACTGATGGAAGCGTGCTACCGCGAGGCCGTCAGTCAGAAGTATCGGTTTTATAGTTATGGGGATGCCATGCTCATATTGTAAGCCGGGCACCGGCTTACAA
>JAZFRU010000407.1:0-2375 GCA_036445815.1 Acidobacteriota bacterium
ACGGTGGCCCAGTAGGGACTCAGTGAAAAGTAGAGGAACCCGGCCCCCAGGGAAAGGGAAAAGATGGCCAGATGGGGATCCTCAAGGGCGCCCCCGATGACAATCAAAATCGCCGTCAGACTCATCCCTACAATCACGACCAGGCGTCTTCCCCAGCGTTTCCCGTGATGGCGGCACAGCCAGTCCGAGAGAAACCCTCCCATGGGCGTCATGACGGTGATCGCAAGAAAGGGCAAGGTTCCGAAGAAGGAACCCTCCAGAACACTGAAACCACGCACATCAACCAGATAGATATAAAACCATGTCAGATAGATGTAGGCAACGTAGCCAAAAAGAAAATTACTGACGACCAATAAATAGACGTTTCGATTCCGAATGAGAAATCCCAAAGACCGTCTGCCCGCATCTGGCTGGGAAGAATTCCGAGGGCGTTCCTGGCCCTGGATGACAGCGAGTTCGAGAGCATTGACCCGGGAGTGATCCTCCGGACGATCGGCTGAATATCTGTACCAGACCACGGCCACGCCAACACCGATCAGCCCGGAGACATAGAAGGATTCCTTCCAGCCATAGGTTTCCATGACCCATACAATAAGCGGTGGAGTGAGAGCCGCTCCCAATCCGGAAGCCCCCAGAACCAGACTGTTGGCAAAGGCCCGTTCCCCTGGAGCCATCCAGAAGGCAATGATGCGGTTAAAGCTGGGATAGGCGGCGGCCTCCCCCGCCCCAATGAGAAAACGGATGAGAATAAAGGATCCCAGCACTCCCAGCAGTGACACCGTAAAGAGGGTTCCGGCCAGGGCAGTCACTGCAGTGAACAAAGACCACCACAAGATGGCAAAGGTCAGGAGTCGGCGGGGGCCCACGCGGTCGGCCAACCACCCGGAAGGGATTTGAAAGAGCGCGTAGCCAAAAACAAAGGCACTGAAGATCTGCCCCATCTCCACCGAGGAGAGTCCGTAAACGTCCCTGATGTACCGTCCGGCTATCGATACATTGACCCGGTCAATGTAGGTGACCATGCTGATCACCAGCAGCAAGCTCAACGTCACCCACCGGTGGTGGGTGCGGGTCTGCACTGATGCGGTCATCAGCTTCTCCTCCCATGCGATCGGATCAATTCCTGGCCACCCAGACGGAAGGATTTAAACAGACTTAGTCGAAACCTCAGTGGGCTGCACCATCTGATCGATACGATCGAGGTTGGCGTCGATAGACCGGAAGTAATTATTCTTCTCTTCCTCGAAGTGGTGTTCGAGAGCCTTATAGACTCCGGACCATTGAGTCTCCAGCATGAATTGAACATGTCCCTCATAAAAACCGCGGGTTTTCCTCATCAAGTCGCTGGCACTCGTGTAAATGTCAATTCCACTGTCTGGGGCGCCCGGGTAGGTGGCCGCCTCTGCAAATTCTCGGTACAGTCCTTCCAGTTTCTCAGGATAGTCGGGTGCGGCCATCTGGCCCAACATATCCCCAGTCCCCACAACGGCCCCTAGAAAGCGTTGCCGATCATCGTCAAATGGAAGACTGTCGACGTCAACCTGGATGCCGGTACACTCAATGGCGAGCTGAACGAAACGGATTTCTTCATCTGTTACCCCGAACTCATCCAGGAACTTGGCTGCGAAATCCCCACTCCGTTGGACATGAGTGCAGGTATACTTGGCACCCGTACCCCCATCATCACCGACTTGCTTTATAAACCCGGTGTCATGCAAGAAACTGGAAACCACAGTCAACTCAAAGTCTCGGAAGCTCAACTGGGGAGGGTTTCCACCTCGAATGTGCCCATCCAGGACACACGCGACCGCTTCTGTGGCTTCACAGGTGTGTTTATAATCGTGATAAGTGGTGTCGCTCGACTGGTAACCGGAATACCGCCCAAAAAACAGATCCTCCACTCGCTCAATGAGCCGATCGATGAAGTCGAGGCTGGCCGACGGGAAATGACGGCTCAATATCTGGTTGATAACGGTTAGGGATTCACAATTGTCCACGACTCTGACTTTCCAACATTATAATATTGAACCATTTTTTCGTTCCAAAAGTAAAATACGATGTTACGAATCAAGTGAGATAACTGCTATCCCAACCTGTGTTATGAGGGTATCTATCCTGATGACGGCCTCAAAACCCGGCCACAGTCATCGAAAGGATCCAGTCAATTCATGGCTGACACCTCCAGCCCAAAGCACGCCTCTTCTCCCCGGCAGGCCCGGATGATGTATCTTTCGATCTAGTCCTCTCCCGTGTCGCCGACTTCCTCCAGCAAGGCCTGGATCACTGGAGTTAACTGTATCCAAAACTTCTCAACATCGGTCCTGAACTTCACACCGAACAGAAGATCCTCTCCATCCACCCCGGTGTGGATAACC
>JAZFRU010000408.1:0-3069 GCA_036445815.1 Acidobacteriota bacterium
GCCGTGCGCCCCTACACTTCGTCTTCTCCGCACCGAACGTCAGTGAGGTGCTTCTCCTGTCTTCATTTGATCGGAAACGCCAGGGGTCTCATTGGAGCAGCGCTGGCGCCACGAAACTTCAATGACCCGCCGATAAAAGCGAACTCATACACCTGGTCCCGGGCAAGCTCCTCAAGGTTCACCACCTCCAGAAAGACCATCCCCTTTTCGGCCAGCAAATACGTGTGCACGGGAATCCAATTATCGGGAATTTCGGAGGGACGGATTTCAAAGCTCAGATTGTCCGCTCCCAGCATCATGGCTTTCTTCTCCTCCACCAGCCATTTGACCGCGGCTAACCCAAGGCCTGGAGAGTTGGACATGTACTTCTCGGCCTCATAATAATATTTCATCCGACCGGTCCGAATCAGAACGACATCGTCCCCATCCAGTGAGGTACCCTGGCTCTCGAGAGCCTCCTCCAGATCACGGGCAGTGATTTTGTAGGCGTCCGGCAACACCTCCAGACCCTTGGCGGCGGCCACGTCGATCAACACCCCCCGGGCCACCACAGGGGGAATCGTCTCCGCCCCTGCCTTTTTCCATCCCCGATCTCCCAGATGCTCATCGGCACTGAATCCGTTCCAAATTCTGCCGTTCAGCCCAAAATGATTCAGGGCGTCCACGTGGGTCCCCATGTGGGTATACATGGAGACGACATCACCCGTGTAGATAATCTTCTCATTCATCTCGGGTCCTATGCCGGTGGGATCATCGACGGCATTCCCTCGCGGGGTGTGGGTCAAGGCATAGTGATAGCGGGGGTCGCCTCTTCCGTAAAAGCTGGGCATACCCACGAAGAACTCCACGCCCAGGTCATAGACCTTGCCGCTGGAGACTCGGCTCAGAATCTCAAGACGCGTCGTCTCCGTCATCCTGTTGAGGGTCCCTATTTCATCTCCAGGTCCCCAGGGGCTTTGCCCCACCTGTTCTCCGGATTCCTGTGCCCGAATTCCCTCCGAAAGGGATCCCAGCAGAACCAAACCCAGAGCGGCAAACTGAATGACTCTCTTCATGACCTGTCTCCTTCTCTTGTATAATAAGGTTCACATCGTGACGCACAGAGTTTGTGTCTCATCGATGATATGAATTATGGGGCCAAAACCCAAAGGCGGGCAAGATTCGAATATGTCGGACGCCAACACTTCAACCACAGCCAGCAAATCCATAGAAGTTCGGACCCGCCAACGACAGTTTCTTTTCCCTTGTGCCCCGCCCTACTATCAGGACCCCCTGGTCCTGGTGAAGGGCGAGGGCTCATTCGTGGAAGATATCGAAGGGCGCAGGTTCCTGGATCTCTTCAGTGGAATCCTGACCACCTCGGTCGGTCACTGTCATCCGGAGGTCGTGGAACAGGTTCGCCAACAGGTGGGCGTCCTGGGTCATACTTCCACCCTTTACCTGACCGAGACCCAGGTCCAGGTAGCCGAGCAGCTGGCCAATATCTCACCCGGTGATCTGACCCAGTCATTCTTCACCAACAGTGGAACCGAGGCCGTGGAAACAGCCATCATGGCGGCCTGTCTGTGGACGGGCCGCAGTGAAATCATTGCCCTTCGGCACTCCTATTCGGGACGCAGCCTTTTGACCAGCAACATGACCGCCCATGCCCCCTGGCGTCCTCTGGCCACCTCCATTCCAGGCATCAAACATGTCATGTCGCCTTATCCCTACCGGTGTCCCTTTGGTACTCCCTGCGACGAGGGTTGCCTGGACGCCCTGGCCCGGGACCTGGAAGAAGTGATCGCGACCACCACCAACGGAAAACCGGCGGCATTCTTTGCCGAGACGATTTTAGGGGTGGGAGGCTACATCGTTCCCCCACCCGGATATTTCCAACGAGCAGCTGAGATCATCCGTCGGCATGGAGGTCTTTTCATTTCTGACGAGGTGCAGACCGGCTTTGGCCGGACCGGAAACAAATGGTTCGGGATCGAACACTGGGAGGTGGAACCCGACATCATGGTCATGGCCAAGGGGATCGCCAACGGCTTTCCCGTGGGAGCCACCCTGACGCGCCCGGAGATCGCCCGGGCCTGGACCGCTAAAACGATCTCCACCTTTGGCGGCAATCCGGTATCCATGGCCGCCGCCAGTGCCACCCTGCAGGTGATGGCCAAAGAAGACACACCCGGACGCTCGGCGGTCCGAGGGGAGCAGCTCCGCCGGGGACTTGAAAAGTTGGCCGATCCGTATTCCTGGATCGGCGAGGTGCGAGGAATGGGACTGATGCAGGCCCTGGAATTGGTGGAGGATCCTGTGACCAAAAAAGCCAGCCCTTCCAAAGCCCAAGCCCTTCTGGAAGCCACCAAAGCCGAAGGCCTGCTGGTGGGACTGGGAGGCCTCGACGGTCATGTCATTCGCCTGGGTCCCTCCATGCTGATCAGCGAAGAGGAGGTGGCGGAGGGGTTAGAACGTTTGGGCAGGGCGTGCAGGAGAGTGGAGGAAGGCTGACCGGCGCTGGTCGAAGACCAGCGCTGCTGACGTTTCACGTTTAAAGTTTCACGTTTAACGTGGGTCCGGAATGTCGGAAGCGCATCGGTGTGTTCAACCCCATGACATCCATCGCACAGGACATTCGGAGTTCACTTCTCCGGAGCCCTGAAAGGGCGGCATGAAAAATAGCCCAGGGCGTGAGCCCTGGGAATAAAATAGGGTTGGCGAGGGAGCCCTGTAAGGGCGATGTAGATTAATCCGTCAATGCGGGCCATCGCCCTTACAGGGCTCCTCAGATCCACTGTTCCTGACCAACCCAGGGCTCACGCCCTGGGCTATTTCACATCACCCCTTCGGGGTTCTGGACCCCGTCCCACTTCCTGCCAGGCCAGTTCTCCTTCCTTTCATGGGAAAATATGGATCCCTACGTGAAAAGGATGTCCTGACAATGGATATCCAGTGTGCCGAATCCGGAAGCCGCTCATAGAGCGGCCTCTACATCAACTCGCCATCTGATCGGTAGGCGCACTGAGGTTCCTCCCACACTCTGGACTCACGTGGAACGTGGAACCTGGAACGCGCTGGTCGAAGACC
>JAZFRU010000409.1:0-2123 GCA_036445815.1 Acidobacteriota bacterium
AACAGTGTGACCCGGTTCAAGGTATAGCCATAAAAATAGAAAACGACCAGGGTCAAGGCCAGAGTGACCGGAATTGCCAGTGCCACGATCCCGGATTCCCGAAGGCCCAACGTCACCCAGATCAACAGCGAGACGGAGATAATAGCCATCAGCATGTGAGAAAGCAGCTCGTTGGATTTCTCCTGTGCTGTCCTCCCGTAGTCTCGGGTGACTGTGACGGAAATATTCGAGGGAATAAGGTTGTTCCTGAGAGCCTCCACCTTCCGGATCACAGCATTGGCCACGGTAGTGGCATTGGTCCCGCCCCTTTTGGCCACAGAAAGGGTGACCGCCGGGTAGGGACCCTTGGATGCAACTTCGGCGTCAGTTTCACCACCGAGTTGGTGGCTGTACCGGGCGCCAGGACCCAGGCCGAAGAAGACGTAGTCTTCCGGCTCCTCGGGCCCGTCCTCCAGTGTTGCCACATCCCGCACATAAACGGGTTTTCCCTGGAAGGTCGCCACAACCACATTGGCAACGTCTTCTGCGTCGGAGAGGAAGCTTCCGGTTTCCACCAGAAACTCCTGATTGGCGCGGGCAAAACGACCGGACTGAAGCTGCTGGTTGGCCTGTTGGAGTTGATGGACCACCAGGGTGGGGTCTACATGGTAGGCCGACATTCTGGGCCCATCCAGGATGACCCGTAGCTGGCGAGGTTGACCGCCGATCAGCTTGACTTCAGATACATTCTCAACCTGTTTGATCTCATCGTGAAGCTGAGCTGCCACCCGTCGCAACATGTAAGGCGATTCCTGGTCGCTCCACAGAGTAAGGGACAAAATGGGAACATCGTCAATCGATCTGGGCTTGATCAGTGGAGGACTGGCGCCTGGAGGGATCAGATCGAAATTCGCGAACATCTTCTGGTTGAGTCGGACAATGGCCTCTTCGTCATCCTCTCCCACGTAGAAACGCACAACGGCCATAGCAAAGCCGGGACTGGAAGATGAGTAGATGTATTCAACTCCTTTGACTTCCCACAGCAGTTTCTCCATCGGCTTGGTGACGCGTTCCTCGACTTCCTTGGCGGAAGCGCCAGGCATTTCAACGAAGACATCGATCATGGGGACAATAATCTGGGGCTCTTCTTCCCTCGGCAGCATGAAGACTGCGCCCAGGCCCAGGAGGATCGATGATCCAATGATCAACGGAGTCAGCTTGGAGTCAATGAATGCATGGGCCAGCCTGCCTGCAAAGCCATTCTTACGCATGGTCTGCTCCTGAACCCCGATCGGACTGGTCACCGATCAGGACCCCTTCGTTGATGCGTTCATCCGGATGGACCACGTATGCCTGACCTGCCTGGAGTCCGGAAAGGATTTCCATACGATCTCCGTACAGCTTTCCAGTCTTGACGAGTTTGAAACGAACGACGTCATCCTGATCCACGACATAGACACCGGTCAGTTGGCCTTTTCTGACAAGGGCCGTCACTGGAACTGCGTAGGTGCTTCGTTCTCCCAGAGAAAAACGAACGGTGCCATACATTCCCGAGTGAAGAGACGCGTGTCTGGGTAGATCGATCTTGATGAGAAACGAACGGCTCGATGGGTCGGCTGCAGGAACGATCTGTCCGACGGTCCCCTCAAGCTCTTGATTCAGGGCGGCAATATGAACAGATACCTGTTGAGCGGAGCGAATCCAGGTTATGGCGGATTCTTTGACTGCCGTCTCCATGCGGTAGGCCGTCGGATCCTCAAGGGTCAGAAGAGGAAGGCCGGGTGTAGACAAATCTCCAACATCGACGTGTTTGCCAATCACCAGTCCGGCGATGGAAGCCCGGAGTTGGGTCTGGCTCAGAAATATCTCGGCTTCTTCCAGTACGGCCTCGGCCTGCTTGATCTGCGCCAGCATCCGCCGTTGTCCTGCCCCCTGGGCCCCCAACATCTCTTTCGCCCTGGTCTTCTCTGCAACAGCCACCTTGGTTCTGGCCGCTACCTCATCGAACTCCTGAAGGCTCACCGAATTTCTCTCCAGCAACGTCTCAAATCGACGCAGGGTCGATTCTGCAAGTCCGGCATTCGCATCGGCTCCCGCCTGGGCAGCTTCACCCGCACCGATGGCTCTTCGGATCTCCTCGAGCG
>JAZFRU010000410.1:0-3439 GCA_036445815.1 Acidobacteriota bacterium
GCGCTTTGGGGGCCGGGTTCTGTCCATTGAAGCTCAGCTTTTTGATAATAACGATGATAGTTATCTCGTATTCCCAATCCCACCGAGTAGGCCACCATCAAGAAGACCGTGAATACCACGGTTAGAAAGACCACCAAGCCCACATAATGCGTCCACGCCATCAATGACTTATTCTAGTGTAAGAGGATCGGATATGGGAGAAATTCCGAACTAGCCCGCATTTCTCACACCTTCTCGTCACGAAGCGGTGCAAGGGCCGACCTGACAAGGCGCCCGACCGAGGCCCCCGCAAACGTACTGTAAGGTACGTTGAGGAGGCTGAGGGGTACCCGTCTTGCGGGTCGTGCAACACCGGCAGGACGGATCATTCTTCACTCCGTTCAGATGAAGGCGACTTCGCTTCGCTCAGATGAAGGCGAGTGCCGATGCAGTAGAGGGGGTGTGAGAAATGCGGGCCAAGGCTCTGGTGCAGGAACGCACAAAATACTATTTGCCTTTCAGCAACCCTCCCTCTAACATCGAACTGACATGTCTGTCGAAATAAGAAGGGTTGGTGAAATCACGATTCTTGACCTCCACGGAGCGATTACCGTCTCGAAGGGAACCAGTGAGCTGAACGATAACGTTTCGGATTTACTGAAATCTGGACAGACGAAAATCGTGCTGAATACCCAGGGAGTCAAGCTGGTGGACAGTCAGGGAATTGCAGAAATTCTGAAGGCCCACACCTCGGTCACCCAGCAGGGTGGCCAGCTCAAGATCACCGGACTGAGCCCCCATCTGCACGATGTGCTCAATACCACTAAACTCATTCTGGTCTTTGACATCCGGGAAAATGAGCAGGCCGCCCTGGACAGTTTCACCTGAGTCGAGTTGAGCAACTAGCCCGCATTTCTCACACCTTCTCGTCACGAAGCGGCGAACAAACGGATCCCGAACCTATTCATTCTCGTTCAAGAGAGCGTCCAACAAACCTTCAGCTTCAATCACATCCTCCAGCCGCACCTGGATCTCTACTCCGAGCCCCCCGACCGGATACAAACTGTGCTGCCCCTGATTTCTGACCAGGTAGTCAATTTCAGCGTCCTGAAGTAGAGATTGGGCCACTGAGATGGCGGCATCGTTGCCGGTCTTCAATATCGTCACCAATTCAATCTGCTCTCCAGAATCAGAACCCGCCGGTTGGGGAAGCCTTGCAACCAAAGGGATCTGGCAATCAGAGCACATCTCAAAGCCGTGTCGGTATTCCGCTTTACAGTCAGGGCAAACCATGGCTAACGTCAGTTTAACATCCGCAAAACACCCCGGGAGGGGGGCTCTCCACCCTCCATTGCGTCCCTATGAACGACCTCTACAAGTCCCCCCAAGCGCTAGTTCCGCTCGGCGACGAGGGTCAGGCGATCGACGGCTTGTTCATTGATGGGCCAGTGCAGTAGGGCTGAAATCAATCCCAGGGCGATGGCAATGTGCCAGACTCTATCGTAAGAGCCGGTGGCATCGAAGATATAGCCCCCCAGCCACACCCCCACAAAGGCACCCACCTGGTGACTCAAAAACACGATTCCGAATAAAGTGGAGAGATACTGGACGCCGAAGATCTGCCCGATCAAGCCACTGGTCAAAGGGACAGTTCCCAACCACAAGAATCCCATAACGGCCGCAAAAATGAGAATGTCGGCATTTGTAGGGGTGACAATGAGAAGGCCCGCGATGGCGATCGCTCTTGCCAGATAAAGCAAAGTCAGGCTGTATTTCTTGCTGAATTGTCCTCCCATGAATCCCCAGAAAGAGGATCCGGCGACGTTGACCAGGCCGATCAGGGCCAGGGCCGTGGCCCCCAGGCCAGCCGAGAAACCCAGGTCCGCGATGTATGCCGGAAGATGGGTGGCAATGAAGGTTACCTGAAAGCCACAGACAAAAAAACCGGCCGTCAACATCAAGTATCCCCGGTGATGGGTGGCCTCAACTATGGCCTCGGTCACCGGTTGGGATGACACGGGTTGCTGGTCAATGGTCTCCCTCCCACCCATACCCATCGCCAGCGGAACCATGAGAAACGTCACAACGGTCAGGCCGGCCAATGCGAGGATCCAGCCATAGGTGTTAATCAACACCTGCCCGAGGGGCAGAATCAGGAATTGTCCGAGGGAGCCCCCCGCTGAGACCAGACCCAGGGCAAGACTGCGATGTTTTTCACCGACCGCCCGGCCCACGGCTCCCAGAACCACTCCGAATGAAGTGGCACTGAGGCTCAGTCCGATCAGGACTCCTGTCGTCAGGTGCAGGGCTAAAGGCGTGGTGACCTGGGACATCAGGTACAGTCCCGCGCTGTATCCAATGCCTCCAATCGCCACAACCCTGCGGGCCCCATACTTGTCGGCCAGAAGTCCCATCACAGGCTGGGCCAGTCCCCACACGATGTTCTGCAGGGCTATCGCCAGGGCAAAGGTCTCTCGCCCCCAACCATAGGCATCGGAGACTGGCTTGAGAAAAATCCCGAAAGCCAGCCGAACTCCGATGGCGATGGCCAGGATGATCCCGCCAACAATGAGAATCCCTGCCGATGTATGCCTAGCCCGCATTTCTCACACCCTCTCTACTGCATCGGCGCCATGATCCAGCCTGACTGTGTTGCACTCCTTCGGCCTCCTCAACGTACCCTACAGCACGTTTGCGGGGGGCCTCGGTCGTGCGCCTTGTCAGGCCGGCCCTTGCACCGCTTCGTGACGAGAAGGTGTGAGAAATGCGGGCTCTGGAAGTCATAGCCGTTCGTCAATCGCCCGTATTATGCCCAAAGTTCCTGTTCCAGCGCTACCTGTCTTCATCTTGGGCGAAACGAAGGCGCCATTGACATCGCACTTAAGATGAAAAGAGCCGCTGCATCAACGGATCCCCTCGACCCTCAGCCGGTCAGGGGTCAGGGAAGCATCCCGCCATAAAACGTCGGGTAATCACGCACCAGGGCATAGGCCAATCCAGCCAGACTGCCCCAGACGATATAGCCCACGATTCCGGCGGCGAGCCCCACTCCAATCCCCGGGGAGATCCGCCGGAAGGCTAGCCAGATGGTTCCCGAAAAGGCCGCATTGATGGCGAAAAAGAGTGTCCAAAAGGCACCCCTACTTTGAGAGCACCAGGGACAATCGGGCTGACCGGCTTCGAAAATGTTGCAGTGGAGAATTCCCGACTGCAGCGAACATCCGCAACTGAAAATCAACCCACAAAATGGAAGAATGGTGACGTAGGCGACAACGGCAACCATGAGAATCGATACAGCCAGAGATAAGTGGTTTTTCATTTGAACTTCCAAAATCACCCACCAGCATAAACATCGCCCCTGTGAAGGGGGGGGCCTGGGGCGCTGATCTTCGATCAGCGCGTTCCACCTTCCAGGTTCCACGTTCCACCGGAATCCGGAATGGGGAAGAGGGGCTGACCG
>JAZFRU010000411.1:0-4696 GCA_036445815.1 Acidobacteriota bacterium
GCTGCACGAGAAGGGAGACGACGTTTGGACGGTGTCTCCAGACAGTTCTATTTTTGATGGGCTGACATTGATGGCTGAGAAAAATATCGGCGCCCTGCTGGTCGTCGACTCCGATCAGTTAATCGGCATTTTTTCCGAAAGGGACTACGCCCGGAAGGTGGCCTTGGAGGGGAAATCCTCTCGGGAGATGAAGATCAGAGAGGTCATGACGGACAAGGTGTCTTGTATTCGTCCCGACCAAACCATCAAGGAATGCATGGAGTTGATGACACAGAGACACATCCGCCATCTCCCGGTCCAGGGAGGCGATGGACTGGTCGGTGTCATTTCAATCGGTGATGTGGTCAAGGCCGTCATCTCAGAGCAGGAATTCATTATCGAGCAGCTGGAAAGTTATATCTCGGGTAGCCGATAGTTCTGAGGGTTTGATCCAGCAGTAGGCCTCGGCAGCTTCTAAACATCCAATGCCTTCCTTCATTGAAGTCCGAGAGGTCACAAAAACTTATTCGACCCTGCAGCAGGAACTCCTGACAGCGCTTCAGGACATTTCATTCGACGTTGAACAGGGAGAATTCGTGTCGGTGGTGGGCACCAGCGGGTGTGGAAAGACCACTCTCTTGAAGATTGTGGCAGGTTTGATTCCATACCAGGGTGAGGTGCGGGTCGGAGGAGCCCTCGTCAAGGGGCCCCGCCAGGACATGGGCTTCGTATTCCAGCAGCCGGTCCTACTGCCCTGGCGAACCGTCCTTGACAATACACTCCTGCCCGTCGAGGTCATGGGGCTGGATCGGTCCCGCTATGAACGAAAGGCCAGAGAGTTATTGGAGACCGTGGGTTTGTCGGGGTTTGCCGACAAGTATCCTTTTGAGCTGTCCGGAGGCATGCAGCAACGGGTCTCGATAACCCGGGCCCTTGTATACGAACCCGATGTGTTGCTCATGGACGAACCTTTCGGAGCACTGGACGCCATGACCCGGGAAGCTCTCAATCTCGAACTGCTCAGGATCTGGAGCAAGACTCAAAAGACGGTGTTGTTCGTCACCCACAGCATTTCCGAAGCGATTTTTCTCTCCGACCGCGTGGTGGCACTGACTCCCAGACCGGGTCAAATTGCCGACACCGTGGCCGTCAACCTGCCTCGCCCCCGCCATCTGGAAGTGGTGCAGACCGAGGAATTCGGCCGGTTGGCCCATCACATTCGCTCCTTGCTGGGTATCGGTGAACAGGCAGGAGGAATAGAATGAACGGCATGGCCAAGGGTCCCGATGCCTGGTGGAGCAGAGTTTTCAAGAAAGAATGGATCTACAGCGTGGGGCTGTTTGTGGTCCTGATTGTGACCTGGGAGATACTGGTGAGATGGCTGGAGGTTCCCTTTTATCTGGTCCCGGCTCCGAGCGGCGTCCTGAGAGCTCTTCAGGATGGGTTTTCGGAAGGGCTCACCAGTCGCGTGGGTTTTTATCTTCACACCTACTACACGGTAGTGGAGGCGCTGGTGGGTTTCCTGATTGGAAGCGCTTCGGGGATTGTTCTGGGAACTCTCATCGCCCAGAGTCGGTTCGTGGGAAAGGTGTTCCTGCCCTACATTCTGGCCTTTCAGAGTCTCCCCAAGGTGGCGTTGGCTCCCCTTCTGATCGTCTGGTTTGGGGTGGGAATGACCTCCAAGATCGTCATTGTGGCCATGCTTTCCTTTTTCCCTCTACTGGTGAATTCCATTGCTGGATTCGAGTCGGTCGACCGCGATGTTCTTGAGATGATGCGGTCATTCCGGGCCACCCGATGGCAGATCTTTCTCAAGGTGAGGTTCCCCAGCGCGCTGCCCTTTATCTTCGCGGGTCTCAGCATGGCGATTGTGTACAGCTTGATCGGCGCCCTGGTGGGTGAGTTTATCGGTGGCCGGTATGGCCTGGGGATTCTGATCACTCAGATGAGTGCCAACATGGACATGCAGGGCATCTTTTCGGTATTCGTTGTGCTTTCACTGATCGGGATTGCTTTCTACCTCACCATGCGTTCCATTGAACGGCGGGTGGTGTTCTGGACTTCCCGAAGCCGGGATGTGATCGGGCTTTGAAAATGTCTTTAAGAAAGGCGGACAGAAATGGTTAATCGAGTTCATTTTCCTTCGTTCAGTGATGAAGAGTACCAGGGGCGTTGGCAGAGAATTCGTGATGCCATGGAGGCTCGCGGCTTGGATTGTCTGCTTATTTACGGGGCCTACTGTTCTTTTGGCAGTGACCCTGGTGAGGTGAATCTCCGCTACGTCAGTAATTTTGTGGATCAGTTTCAGGCTTATTGTGTATTTCCAAAAAAGGGCGAAGCCACCCTGATCACCAGCTTTAACGGACATATTGCCACGGCCAAGGAAATTTCGGCGATCCAGGACATCCAGTTCGGAGGGTTGAAGCTGGATGACAAGGCCATCGAGATTCTGCGCGAAAAGGGAATGGAGAAAAGCAGAATTGGAATTGTCGGGATCAACTCGTCCCGACGGGTTTCTATTCCCCATGAACAGTATGAGCGTATCACCACTTCTCTGCCTGGAGCGGAGTTTGAAGTGACGACCGACCTGATTGAAAATCTACGGCTGATGAAATCTGCCGAAGAGATAGCGTTTCTTCGGCGTGGAGCCGAAATTACCGATCAGTCTCTGGATGCCTATGTGAAGGCCATCAAGAAGGGCGTCAGGAACATCGATCTCTATGATCAGGTCCTCACGGAAACCCATCGAGCCGGTGGAACCCTGTGCTTTACACTCCTGGGGTCCACTCCCATGGAGAATCCCAGCATGGCGTTTCCGGATGCCTACATGTCGGATCGTGCCATCCAGCAGGGCGATGTCATTATCAGTGAGCACAGCTCAGGTTATGGAGGGTACTCCGGACAGATTCTCCGAACCGTATTTGTGGGCAAGCCGACACCGCATTATGAAAAGCTGTTTGAGATCGGCCTGGACGTTTTTCAGAGGGTCCAATCCGCCCTCAAGCCGGGAAGCACAGAAAAGGAGATGCAGGAAGCAGCTCAGCCGATTCTGGATGCCGAACTGACGGTCAAGGCTCCGCTGCTTCACGGTTGGGGAAACTTCATTGAGCCTCCGGTGATGGGCGTCAAGGGTTCGGTCCACCCTATCCAGAGTTATACCTTTAAAAAGGGGCATACCATAGTGGTGGAACCCAATCCCTCCACCCCCGATGGCATGAGTGGTATTTTTCTGGGAGACCTGTGCCTGGTGACCGAAAATGGAGCGGAAAGCCTTCACAAATACCCGCTGGAACCCATTGTCATCAACTCGTTTTAGTAATGAAAAGCTATCCAGTCAAGAGCCTTGTGGGCTGCCTCTGTGTCCTTGCTTTGATGCTGGGATGTCAGCAGGAAACTCGTCCGGTCGGAGCTGCTCCCGTCCTGCTGAGATGGGCCCTGGGCGCGCCTCAAATTGACCCTCTTTTGTCTCAGACCAGTGTGGCCAAGGAAATGGGTTATTTTGAGGAGGGTGGCATTGAAATTGAGGTCACTCCCCTGGGTGGCGGCGCTCGCTCGGTGCCTTTGGTGGCTTCCGGGCAGGCGGAGATCGGGTATCTGGGTGCCGAACCGATGATTCTCAATGCCGTCGAGGGTCGCGATGCGGGGATCGTCCTGATTTTCAATCAAAACCGCGATCCGCTGTTCCGGTGGGTGGTCCATCCTGACAGTCCGATTGAGTCCATTGAGGACGTCAAAGGGGCATCGGTGGGAACCCTGAGCCTGGCTTCTTCAGGGACGTACTACGCCAAGGGAGAACTGATGAGCCTGGGAATCGATCCCGAGCTAGAGGTCGAGTTTGTGGCCGCCGGTACGGGACCCAGTTCAGTGGCCTTGCTGGACCGGGGAGACATTGATGTTCTGGTGCAAGCGGACACCATCCTGGCTGCCATGGAACTCAGCGGTGCCGTCTTCCGTTACCTTCCCACCACGGAATATACCGAGTCTTATTTTCAGGGAGGCCTGTTCGTACGTCGGGATTACCTGGAAACTCACAGGCGCGAGGTCTGTGCCTACGTGCGTGGGATCTCCAAAGGAGTGGAGTTCGTGTTGGCCAATCCGGAGGCCGCTATTCGCATCCACTGGAAGGTCTATCCGGAATCCAAACCTCGTGGAATCAGCGACGATGAGGCCTTGAAGTTCTCTCTGGGTGTTTTGAAGTCTCGAATGGACAAGTGGGATCCCAGCGACGAACTGGTTCAAAAACATGGAGCCTACAGCCATGAGGAATGGATGAAAATCGTGGACCAGATGGGACTCCGGGAAAGCGTCGATGACGCGATGATTCAGTCCTTGTATAGCAATGAACTGGTCGAGTGTGCCAATGACTTCGACGCCGAAGCCATTCGAGAACAGGCCAGGAATTACAACGCGGACGAATGAGCGGCCTCGCTCCGCTCACCCGCGTTCCAGGTTCCACGTTCCAAGTGAGTCCGGAATGTGGGAGGCGCCTCAGTGCGCCGAATCCGGAGAGCCGCTCCTAGAGCGGCCGCTACACTGGACCTGCCAACTCTCTTTTCGTTAAACGTTAAACCTGAAACGTGAAACGCGGCCGAGCTGAGCGAGGCCGCTCATTCAACCACGTTGTAATTCCTGGCCTGTTCTCGAATGGCTTCGGCGTCGAAGTCATTGGCACACTCGACCAGTTCATTGCTATACAAGGACTGAATCATCGCGTCAT
>JAZFRU010000412.1:0-2424 GCA_036445815.1 Acidobacteriota bacterium
CAACCCACCTCTCTGGTCATCGATACCTCCACCGGGAACCTCCTGGTGGCCGAACAGGACAAGGTGACGATTATTCCCAAGGCGGATATCGAGGCCAACCTGCTGGCCACTCGGCTCCCCGGTGCACCCAGGCCTCAGGCCGTCTCCTTCCCACTGGGAGGAGGGGGTGTGGCCCGCGACCGCTGCAGCGGTGACATCTACACCAGCGACGCCCTGGCCGGGGTCGTTCGGCGGTTTGACGCCAAGACCCAGCAAGTCAGTATTGTCTTTACCGGCCTCCAGAGCCCCGGACAACTGCTGGCGCTCTACCGCCGCGGAGTGAGCTGTCCTGACGGCCTCCAGTTGCTGCTCGTCGAAACCGGATTGGCCCGAATAGTCTTGTTGACGCCTGCCCAGAATCAGCTGGTTCCCTGGGCAGAGGAGATTAATTCCACCGATGTGGCATTTCTCGAAGGGGGCACGGGCTTTACCGGCCCCCTCGAACCCTCCGCCATTTTATTGTCAGAACTCTTTGATGCGATCGAGCCTGAAGCCGGGGAAGGCGGCTCCGGACTTTCTTTTTTTGGAGTCCCCGGCCTCTACGACAATCCCAACAACGAACCCACCGATGGCGGCACCACACCGATCATCTTTGCCGACAGCGGCCTGGAATCATGTGCTCGGACCGCCTTGAGCCTGGGCCCCACCCAGTTGGTGACCCAGGGTGCTGCGGAAACACTGACCCAGTTGACCTGTGGTCCCGGCCAGATCAATAGCCTGGAGGGACTGCAGTCCTTCCCGAGACTCACCGAACTGGTGGTCCAGGACAACATCATCAACCGGGACGAGCCCCTGGCCGGACTGAACCGACTGACCAAGCTGGATCTTCGCAACAACAAGTTCGGCCCCGGGAGACTGACCACCGTCGCCGGGCTGGTGGGACTGACGGAACTGGATCTGTGCGGCCAACTCTTCGAAACTCCTTTTGGAGAAGTTCCTGGAATCTCCGACCTGGACTTTGCAGTGGGGTTGGTCAATCTTCAGATACTTCGATTATGCGACAACAATGTCCGCACTCTGACTCCCCTGTCAGGACTGGTTGAGCTGCAAACACTGGACCTGGCGGATAATTTAATCTCGGACCTGTCGCCCCTGGTCGACAATACGGGCCTGGGAACCGGGGATACGATCGATATTCGAGGCAACGGCAATCTGGATTCAGCTGACTGTGCCGACATCGCCACCCTGACCGGCCGTGGAGCCACCGTCCAGCACGACCTGTCCTGTCCCTAGTAGAGGGGCATGAGAGCGGGGGCCTGGCTGGAATTTTCCGGCCCCAGGGCCCTGCCCCTCATCTGTTCCATCCCTCTGCACGGTCCTGACCCGCACGAACAGAGTCTCTCCGAACGACTGACATGATCAAAAATTTTGACGCCATCATCATTGGAACCGGACAGGCGGGACCGGCCCTGGCGAGCAGGCTGGCCAGGGAGGGCATGACGGTTGCCATCATCGAACGCAAGCTCTTCGGCGGCACCTGCGTCAACACAGGCTGCATTCCCACCAAAACCCTGGTCGCCAGTGCTCGAGCCGCTCATGTCGCCCGGCGTGGAAAGGAATTCGGTCTCATCATCGACGGCTCCCTGACCATGGACATGCAGAAGGTCAAAAACCGCAAAGATGAGATCGTGGCCAAGTCCAACCAGGGCGTGGAAAAATGGCTCAAGGGGACCGAAAACTGTACGGTAATCCATGGTCATGGTCGATTTGCGGGTCCCCACTCCGTCCGGGTAGGCGAGGAAATTCTCGAGGCTGAGAAAATCTTCATCAATGTGGGAGGACGGGCCTTCGTTCCCCCCTTCCCGGCCATTGAGAATGTGGACTACCTGACCAACTCGTCAATCATGGAAGTGAACTCCCTCCCTGAACATCTGATCGTCATAGGGGGAAGTTACATCGGCCTGGAATTCAGTCAAATCTACCGGCGTTTTGGCAGTCAGGTCACCGTGATCGAGAGAGGCTCCCGTTTGATTCAACGCGAGGACGAAGATATCTCCGAGGCGGTCAAGGATATTCTCGAGAACGAGGGCATTTCCGTCCGGCTCGATGCCGACTGCATCGACGTGCGAAAGGATGGAGATGGGGTGCGCGTGAATCTCGATTGTGAGAAAGGAGCCCGCGAGGTGACCGGTTCTCATGTACTGCTGGCAGTGGGTCGGGTCCCCAATACCCAGGATCTGGGCCTGGACAAGGCGGGCGTCGAGGTCAACCAGCGGGGCTACATACAGGTGGACGACCAGTTGCAAACCCGGGTGCCAGGGATCTGGGCGCTGGGCGACTGCAATGGCCAGGGAGCCTTCACTCACACCGCCTACAACGACTATGAGATCGTTGCCGCCAATCTACTGGATGGCGATCCCCGAAAAGTGAGTGATCGGATTCTGG
>JAZFRU010000413.1:0-22376 GCA_036445815.1 Acidobacteriota bacterium
GGCTCACTCCGACTGTTGGAGGAAAAACTGTATCAATTCGGTGGGATTCTCGGCAAAGTCCTGGCCCAAGCTGATCTGACCGACACCCTGGAGCAGGAAATTTTCTCGGTTAAGGTGAGTCGTCTCACCCTCGCTGTTCAGGACAAAGGTTCCATTGGTGCTGTGATCCGACAGCACGAATTGCCCCTTGGTATATTCGATTTGGGCATGATTCCGGGAGGCCAATTTGTTGTCCACCGTCAACTCATGATCGGGATCACGCCCAATCAGAACCGTCTGACCTTCCTCATGAAGTGTCAGTTCAGTCTTCCCGTGGCGTAAAAGAAGATAAACCTTCACCCTTTCCACGGTATGACCTTTACCCGAGACCATCGTCATTTCGGGATCCTGTTGTGCTTCGAGCAACAGGATTTCGTACACACTCATCACGTCTCTCTTTCCCTTCAACGGAAAGGAACCCATGGCACGTGTTTTTGAACTCAACCCCTCCGGCAGGTGTTCAACCGTGAACTTCGAGGTCAGTACTTGTCCGGGATTGGCCATTTTGACCAAGCGCGAGGCTATGTTGACCGTATCTCCAAACACATCACCATCCTCGACCAACACCTGCCCAAAATGAAGGCCAATGCTCACCTCGAGCCTGGCGGTGGGCTCCGGAAACATTTGATCCACGGCCTGCACGATGGAAGCCGCCGACAATACCGCGCTCTCGACGGCAGGAAAAGTGGCCAGGACTTCATCTCCGATCGTCTTGACCACGGTTCCATTGTTGTTCTCCACGGCCTGAGAGACGGCAGAGATACATTTCCCCAGAGTTTCCTGGGCCTGGTTTTCGCCCAAGTTTTCAAACAACTGGGTGCTTCCACTGATATCCGCGAAGAGAACTACTGCTGATTCAGCCTTCAAGTGATAGAATACCCTTTCCTTTTGGTTGCTAGCTTAAGTATTCAATTTACTTGGTATCGCTCATGAAAACAACTACAGACGTAGCGTTGAAGTCTGTAAACCGGGGTCCCACAGGTGCGTTGGCGATTTTCTTTCACAGAACAGGCAGGATTTGTCCCAGGGGAAATTCTATACTGATATAGTCTTACGAAGAAAATGAAGGACCTGGGAGTGCGTGAAGAAATGGATCAGCCTGAATGGTTTTTGGAAGGCTACCTGGGTGAACCCAAAACACTTCGCCGTTGGATGCTTCGTCCCCTACCCTATCGCGTTGGCAGAAATGCTGAAGCGAATCTATCTCTGCCGTTTCAAAGCGTCTCAGGTGAACACGCCGAACTTTTCGTCGGGAACGGCAACCTTCAGCTACGTGACCTGGGCAGCACCAACGGAACATTCGTCAACCGAAAAAGAATTAGCACGGACACGATGCTTCAAGAGCACGACGTTCTTCACTTCTCAGAATGTGAATTTCGAGTGGGACGAATCGAAGCAGCACCAGTAGATCCTTCACGTACGGTGTTCCAGGATCTGTCCGACACCAACCTCCCTGAACTGATGGCCGTTGGGGCCAAGGAGTTCAAGAGAATGCTCATGACACAATCGGTTGTGCCGTTCTTTCAACCGATCGTCATGATGAACACGGGTTCAAGGATAGGGTTTGAAGTTCTGGGACGGGGGAAACAGGAAGGACTTGCCGACACACCCGCTGAACTGTTTCATATTGCGGCATCCCTGGGGCTTGAAACGGAGCTCAGTCGGCTCTTCCGAATGCGCGGCGTGGAAGAAGCCAAGATTCTCAAAGGCAATCTGAAAATCTTTGTCAACACCCATCCCGCGGAGCTGGAGTCGGACAAACTGATGCCGTCTCTCAAGGCGATCCGCCGGGTAGCCCCGGAACTTCCCATCGTGCTGGAGATCCATGAAGGTTCAGTCACCAACCTGACTCGAATGCGCCAGCTGCGGAGCGAACTGAACGATCTAAAAATGGGACTCGCCTACGACGACTTCGGAGCCGGACAGGCTCGTTTGCTGGAGTTGGCGGAAGTTCCCCCTGACTACCTTAAATTTGACGTCAGTCTGATCAAAGACATTCACCAAGCGGGAGCCTCGAGGCAGACCATGGTTGAATCACTGGTCAGGGTTGGTGTCGAGATAGGGGTACCCTGCCTGGCAGAGGGCGTGGAAGAAGAGGAAGAGGCGAGGGTCTGTATCGAACTGGGATTCCAACTGGCCCAAGGCTACCTCTTCGGAATGCCTGCACCAGCTGACACATGGGACGAATAGACCATTTTACAGGCCCCCGGCTACGGGATCTCGAAGATCGCTAAAATCTCTTCTTCAACATTGAAATCAGGAATCTTCTGGTTGACTCGTGCAGCCTCATCCTCAGCCACATTGACTTCAAACTCGAGCGGCCCGAAATAGGGGTTGCTGACTCGCACCAGGTAGGCCCCCGGAGGGAGCGGCACCACACAAGGAGTCGTGAGATCCCCGTCAATAAGAACAGCCTCACCGGAGTCTACAGAGGTGATGGAATCAACTTTGGCCCATGGAGTGACGTTCAAAACCAACGATCCCGGACTGTAAAAGGGCAGCGACATATTCCAGTTGAGGGCCAGTGTTACCGCCATGACGACGGCCAAGCCCACCCCCAACCACACCCATTTTCTCTGGCTGAGCGGTATCACCGGAGCCGGAGATGAATCTTGCCCAGAAGTAGCAGAAACGGACGACTTCACCTGCGAAACGGTTTTCGCCTGCGCATTGAGTTTCTGAGTTTCTACGGAAAGGCTTGTGCTGCTGGCAGACGGCTCCGTCTGGAGAGCTTTCCTGGTCCGTTGCTTCAACTCGGCATGCACGAACAGAAGCTCACCATAATCATCTCGTTCATGAGGTGCGGCAGGGATCTGAGCAGTTGCCAAATCAATGGTCCCCCGGTCGGCCAGATATTTCAGGCGTTTTCCCAGGGTCTCAATACTTCGCTTGAGAGCCTCATGAATAGTGGGAATCTGGTTCCTGACCACCCGGAGATCGGCTGCCATCTCAGCACCGACCTGATACCGCTGATCTCGATCTTTAGCCAGGGCTCGCTCAACGATCTTTCCCAGTTCCGGACTGCAACCAGGAAGCACATCAGTAATCGGCTCATGGATGTCACTCACTATCTGAAAACACACGGAAGTGGGGGTATCACCTTCGAAGGGTCGCCTGCAGGCAACCAATTCATAGAGCACCACCCCGACGCTGAACAGATCACTCCGTCCATCGATATCGGCCAAACCTTTGACCTGTTCCGGAGACATGTAATAGGGGCTCCCCACGATGGCGCCGCTCTGCGTACCTTCTGACGTCGTCAGACGTGCCAGGCCGAAATCCACGATCTTGAGACTACCCTCGTCGGTGATAAACATGTTGCCAGGCTTGATATCTCGATGAACGACATCGTTTTGATGGGCGTAATCCAGAGCCTCGCAGACCTCAATCACGTATCCCAGCTTCTGATCAAAGGACATGAACACGTCTTTTTCGATGAACCCCTTGAGATCGTCTCCGTCCAGGCACTCCATCGCAATAAAGGGAGGGTCCTTTTCTTCCAGATCATAGATGGAGATAATATTTCGATGATTCAACTTGGCGGCTGAACGAGCTTCGTGAAAAAATCGACTGATGTGTTCTTCGGACAGCTTGTCCCCCATGCTCATCACCTTGATGGCGGCGAAGCGTTGCAGCCTGGGATCGTAGGCCTTGTAGACCAGCCCCATTGCCCCTTGGCCCAACACCCCTTTAATCTCGTATCTTCCTATCGTTTCTGGGTTCATTTTCCTTAACCAAAGGAAGGCGCCCATTTGCTTGGCACCCTCACTTTCCCTTAGAATCTTAATGATCCAGGTTACCTTGAAATTGTGTCTAGTAAAATTATATCCCGAGTGACGGATGTCTGAGAAGAAAATCATTCTTTTTATTCTGATTGCGGGATTTCTGGCTACCCTCCCACTGACCCTGGGACAGACGGCCTCGGACTTCCTTGGCGAGGCCGAGACAAGCTCTGCTGCAGGTGATTACCCCGCCGCCATCAATGCCTATCAAAAGGCGATCACCGCGACCGCAAACGCCGATAGAAAAGGTGAAATTCAAGAGACTCTGGATAAAGTCACCAAGGCTTTCTTTATCGCACTGTACGACCAAGCTCTTCAGACGACCTCACGTGATGAAAAAGTCCGACTCCTGGTTCAGGCCGGAAAACTGGAAATCCGGGAATGGCTAGGAACCAGTTTTGAAGAAACACTGCGGCAATCTCAGCGCCTGATCAACGATATTTTTGATGAATTGAAGGTTGAGGCAGAGAGCACCGCCGACCAGGGAAACTACCCACGGGCCATCTCTTTGTACGATCAAGCCCGAGCGCTGGATGGGGCGGCCTTTGAAAGGCGTGGTCTGGAACCCGTGTATCAAAGGTATCTGGATCAAATTCAAGGAGGAATCGAGCTGGTTGCTCAGGGAGAAGCACTCCTTTCAGAGGGAAAATACCAGGAGGCTGCTGAGAAGTTCCTGGAGGCCCAACGCCTCTACCCGGATCTCGACAGCGTCCATGACGGCCTGATCCGGGCCAATGCCCTGGTTTTGGTGGAGAACAGCAAAGACTTTGCCAGTGCCAGTCAGTTTATTCGAGCTGAGAGAGCTTTGGAGATGTCGTTGGAATCCGATCAGACCAATGAAGAAGCAGCGCGTCTCTTGACCCAATCCCAAAGCTATCGAGAAACCATTCACCAGGGAAGACTCCTTTACCAGAAGGATAGCTGCAAGGACTCCCAGCAGGCCTTTGGAAGGGCTCGAGGCATCGATCGCCCGCGATTTCAAAAGCACGAAAGTAACTCCGTTCTGGGCGGGGACTGCTCCTCTCCTCTTCCGCTTCCCGAGTCAGAAATTCGGGAAGCTCTGTTGGATATTTTCGATGGACACGCGGAAGATTCCATTGAATTCATGGAGAGGCTTCGCGAGGAAATGGGAGAAGGCCACCTCCAGATTTCGGTGCTGCTGGGAGTGGCCTATGGTTACTCGGCTTTCATGAGCTCTGAAAAGGATCCCTCAAGTCTTGAGAGCGCTAAAGAACAGTTTCGGACAGTGCTGAGATCGCAACCTGATTATCAGCTTTCCGAAAGATTATTTTCTCCTCGAATTCTTCAATTAGTTGAGGAAATCCGCTCGGAAGGCGCAGGACAGTAAGGTGCCCAAAAAACAGCAGGAAAGAAGACAGACGGCCCGCATTCAAATACTCCTGATCGGAGAAGCCACCTACCAAACCAGTGACGACGGAACGTGCACGGCGCAGGTCGTGGCCCGCGACGTCAGTGAACAAGGGGCTTATCTAATAGCAAAGACTCGCCCTGAAGTGGGTGCCAGGGTCGAACTGGATCTGCGCTGTGATGCTGGACTCAAACAGATGAAGATCTCATTGAAGGCAGTCGGTACAGTGACGCGTGTGGATGTCCCCCCTGAAAGTCCAGGCGGATTCGCAATCGAGTTTCAATCATTTTCCGACCTTGAATAGGGTTGAGGATTCCTCATAACCAACCCTTCACTGTCAGGACACGAAAAACCAAGAGAACGCATGCACCAACATCCGCCTCATTGGATAAGACAAATTCTATCTCTTTTCGCACTCTGACCAAAGATCAAGAAAGGGCTTTAGATGGACGAACGAAGGGCAACTACTCGGATTGATGTGCCGCTGGTCGGAACGATCACCGTGGAAGGGGAGGATCCGATCAGAGTTTATGCCAAGAACATCAGTCATGAAGGCGCCTATCTGTGGGGAACTGCCACTCCACCCATCGGAGCCCAAGTCCGAATTGATCTGAAAAGCTCCTCTGAACTCCAGCAGTTCGAATTCTCGATGGAGGCAGTGGGAACGGTCACGCGAGTTGATCCCCCTGAAGAGGGCAAAACCGGCTTCGCGGTCAACTTCGAAGAGATCCTCGATGCGAACAGAGCTGTCGTCTGAAGACTCCAGCGATAAACCGGGCTGCTGGAGAGCACGAGTTTCCCAGATTTCAGATCCCTGAACCGCAAGAGACATCGAACAGGACCGGTGCAAATCAACGTACATGGCCAACCAAGACGTGAGTAGAGGCAACTCCACGGCATTATTTGTGGTGCGACATGCTGAAACCGAATGGAATCGTGGCAAAAGATTTCAGGGCCATCTCGACAGTTCGCTTACGCCTCGCGGCATCCAGCAGGCGAAAACACTGGCAGCCGAGTTAACCTCGAAACATATCGAGTTGATCTACAGCAGCGATCTGGGCCGGGCGCTTCACACCGCCCAGATCATCGCCCCGATTCTCTCCCTGGAAATTCGGACCGAGGCTCGTCTCCGCGAACGTCATCTGGGAGTGATGCAGGGATTGACTCGGCAGGAATTCAGAAAAAAATATCCAGAGGAAGCAGAACAGTTTGATTCCGGCGACCCTGACTATGTGTTACCGGGAGGTGAAAGCGCCCGACAAAGATATACTCGTTGTATTGCCTGCGCCGAGGAATTAGCCTCGCGCAGTCTCGGACAGCATGTCCTGCTCGTTGTTCATGGGGGGGTGTTGCGCAGCTTTTTCCATCGAGCATTAAACGTTTCTTTAACGAATCGAAGAGACTTCCCGATTCCCAACGCCAGCCTCAACTCCTTCATCGTGACCGACAATCAGTGGCAACTGGACACCAGGGACGATCCCTGAAAAAATGAGACACGGGTCCAGAAATTCAGACCAACAAGTTCAAACCAGTTCGGGGTAAGGCCGGCTACTTTTCCTGTTGGTCAACCAGGAATCTCATCAGTCGCTTCTGCTCTTCCTCTCTCGGTTGAAGGAACTCCACGGCGACAATATCCTTCGACTGGTCACATCGAACCACCCAGCCCATAGCGTTAACCGGTTGGTTGGGAATTTGAATGGTGAGTTGCAGTTGATCTCCTACGTTGAAGGGAAGCTCCCGTTTGAACGAAAGCCCATTGAATCCTATGTCTATGATCGTTGATTCGATCACCTGGTCACTAATAATCTCCATTTCGGCAGCGTCAAAGATGATGAACGAAATAGGTATCGAGACCTTCGTCCTGGGAGATCTCCTCCTGTGTACCGCCGCACCGACAGCACTCAAGTAGAGGGTAGCGGTCTGGTTTTCCTGACCATAAATCTTATCCACGATACCGTCCCAGCAATACAGAACCCAGTTTTCAGTGAAACTGACCCGAATTCCCTCTCCCTCTTGAAAGGGGAATCCCCTGGTTGAACTCGTGGGCTGTAGTTGGAACTCCCGAGCAGAGATCTTGGTAATTTTTGATGGGAGTTCTTTACCTGAGTTGGCTAAAGAGGAAACGATGACACGCCTTCCCACATCAAGACCAGACCAAGAAGTTTCACTGTTTGTTCTGTCCACGTGATTATATTCTAGACTATCGAAAGATGGGCCGCATTAACAGAGGGCATTGCTGCCCGCAATTATTCAGCATCCAGGCAAGGCAGTGGATCGGCACCAGACACCCTCTCCAAGTCCTGAAGCGCATCGAGTTTCGCCCGGGAATAGGGATGGAACTTCACCATTTCCCGAGTGCCTCCCGAACCCGCAACAAGAGGGAAAGTTGCTCCGCACGGAGCGGGAGGGCGGCGTTACGGGAAACACTGAAAGAAAAGTCTGTCGAAGATGGCGGGCCCAGGATCACCAATTGACTAGCCCGCATACTCCGTGAATTCAAGGAGTTAGTCCTTCCCTCGAAGCCCGCTAGCCGCGAGAAGGCGGAGCAAAGATTCCCGGACCCGGTGTCAGTACACGGTTGGGGTCGAACTCTTTCTTGGCGTCGACAAGACGCTTCCATGTGTCGGGCCCGAAGTGATCCTCCCAGTCGGCTGGCGACAGAGGAAGCGCCGAGGGCGCGATATAGCCTTTTCCGCCGGCCGACCTCATTCTGTCGAAGAGTTCACGCGTCTCGGCCATCATGCGCCTGTGAGTCGAGGTTTCCGCAACCGGGACGGCGCGGGGGAAAAGCCACATCGAGAAGGCCACTTCTCCGGCAGGCAACTTGAAGAGAGGGCGCCGAAAGCGGGCCAGGTTCAGCGGTGCCAGGGTGAAACCGTTGGGACCGTAACTCGATTTGGAGAGTACCCCCAGGACTTCCTCGGTCAGACTCCGAGTCGCAGCGCCGGGTATCCACATCACCAGGTCCCCGAGGCTGCGTCTCGCGATTGAGGCCAACCAATCGCTGGTTGGGTCGCCCGTCACCGGCGCGATGTGATCCCGGTAGGAAATATTCTTTTTCTCGGAGCGGGAGCGAAATCTCAACCCCTCATCCAGCGTTGCCAGTTCCGGCTCGTTCCCCGCGGGGTGGAAGACCCCCACCTGGATCTGAAAGCTCCATCCGCCGCCCTCCTTCTTGGACCCCCGGCCGTTCAGAAAGTCAAAGCGGTCCTCCCGGACCAGGCGTTCCTGGTCGGAGAGGAACTCTCCCAGATCATCATAAAGAAGGCTCCAGCGGGCCACTCGGTCAGGCGCCGGCACCAGCCCGATTCGAGCCCGGAGAATGAGGGCACACTGGCCCAGTCCCGCCAGCACCATTTCAAAGAGCTCACTCTGCTGGTTCGGAGAACAGGTTACGAGAGTTCCCTCGCCGGTGACCACCTCCAGTTCCTGGACGTGGTCCACGGCGGCCCCGAATCGGTGGCTGCTGCCACCCCATCCGCCCACGCTCAAGACGCCGCCCATGGAAAGATTCGTGCACATCGGCGCGGCCGGCAACGTGAGCCCCTGGGCGATGGCAGCCTCGTAGACCTCTCCCACTAAGGCGCCGGGCTCCGTATTCACACTCCGACCGTTTCCCATTTCGATGGCTGCGAGTGGACGTGAGTCGATGACGATACCTGCTTCGACCAGGGACTCCCCGGATTCGGAATGGCCCTGGCCCCGCATGCCGATCTGGAGACTGTGGCGGTTGGCATACCTCACCATACGGACGACGTCCTGCGCCGAGCCGGGCTTCAACACCGCCAGCGGCCGGCGGAGGATGTAATTGCCGTAATCCGTGGCGAAGGCCCCACGAGAAGCATCGTCCTCAACCAGGGATCCGTCCAGCGCGGGCAGGTTCTCCAGGCCTCGAGGCGGGTCCTGCCCATACAGGACCCAGGAACGGGCCTGAGGATCGAATCCAACGACCAGAGAGCTGGAAGCGACGGCGGCTCTTCTAAAAAACGTACGACGCGACAGTGGTTCACCCATCTTGTCCTCCTTAGATTCCTGCCTTCCTCGGGATGTCCCCCGGACCTTCCGCGAGACTGATCGAAGGCCAGCAAGTCCCTTTTTAGCTCAGGATGCGGTTGCACGCAAGGTTCACAGAGGGTTGGTGCGGCGGTGTCTGTTGTACGAGCACCTGCGCGTTTACAATCGGGGGAATACTTTGCACAGATTCGTCTCGTGACTCAGTCAACTCGGAGCCGGGGAAGCCATGATTGCCGCCAGGGATCCGGCGATTCCCGGTGAACTCAGAATGCCCTGTGTAACGGAAGTCTTGAAAAGAACACCTCAGGTCATCTCAAAGCCAAGTTAATCGGGATGGATTGAGCCGGGGCGCACCGAGTGCGCCCTGTACAAGCCATTGATCAAGATGCTCATAAATGGGCGCACGGCCGTGCGCCCCTACAATCCCATTTCAGTTCAGGAGACCATTCCAGGGATGTGGGAGGTGCCTCAGTGCGCCGAATCCGGAGGGCCGCTCAAGCCCGTCTTTTTCACACCCGGTCGTTACGAAGCGGCGCAAGGGCCGGCCTGACACGGCGCACGAAGGGGGGGCACCGCAGGCGTACTCGTGCAGTACGCCGAGGGAACCCAACCGAATGCAACACAGTCAGGACGGATCATGGTGTCGATGCAGTAGAGCGGGTGTGAGGAAGGCGGGCTAACGAGCGGCCGCTACAACGGGCTTGCCCTTGATCGAAGGGAACCCTTCCTTTCGTGGAACGTGGAACCTGGAACGTGAAACGCGGTCGAGCGACAGCGAGACCGCTCTCTAGAGCGGCCGCTACACGGTGCTGGCTGGGATGGGAGAGATCAGACAGAGAAAAGGATTCTCTCCTCTGTGTCTCTGTGGTGAAAATCTCTTCAAGGATTTCGATGAAGATTGGCGGGGCCGACGAGACTCGAACTCGCGACCTCCGGCGTGACAGGCCGGCGTTCTAACCAACTGAACTACGACCCCGCTCATGGGTACCCAACGATCAGCCGAGAGATTCCATTATAAAGGAAATGACCGGATGGAAACAATGCCCAGGGATCTTACGCTGCCGTGTTTTACTCCAGCTGAAATTCATCCAGATAGTCGGGAATCACAATCTCGGAGCTGATCACCTCCTCCAACTGTGCCTTGAGCGCCTGCTGGGAGTCCAACTCTCCATGGACCAGGAAGATCTTCCGGGGAGGATCCTTGATGTGACTCACCCATTCGACTAGTTCACTGGAATCTGCATGGGCAGAGAGTGCATCCAAACTGGCGATCCTGGCCCGTACCGGCACTCGAGCACCGTGAATCTTCACCTCCTTCATCCCCTCAGAAATAAGCCTCCCCAGGGATCCGTGAGGTTGATATCCCACGAAAAGAACCGTGTTGCGGGAATCGGAGAGACGACTCTTGAGATGATGCAGGATTCTCCCCCCGGCCAGGTTTCCGCTGGCGGAAATAATCACACAAGGCGTCTTCACCTCATTGAGAGCCTTGGATTCCTCAACGCTTTTCACCAGTCGAATACTGCCTGCCTCCAACGGGCACACCTCTGCCATGAGCTGGGACATCTCAAAATCATGCTCATCCAAATGTTTGCAGTAAAGGGACACCGCACTGACGGCCATGGGGCTGTCCAGGAACACCGGCAACACGGGAATGCGCCGTGCCTCCTCCAGTTCTCGAAGATAGTAGAGGATACGCTGGCTTCTTCCCACGGCAAAGGCCGGAACGATGAGGCTCCCACCGGCCCGGACCGTCTGTTGAACAAGCTCCTCCAGATATTCCGGAACATCCACCTGCTGGTGAGTCCGGCCGCCGTAGGTGGATTCGAGCAATAAGAAATCCGTTTTTTCAATGGGCTCCGGGTCCTTGATCACCGGTTGCCCACTCCTGCCCAGATCCCCGCTGAAAGAAAGGATTCTTTGCTTACCCTGATCGGTGTAGTGGAGCCTGATCACGGCTGAACCCAGAATGTGCCCGGCGTGCAGATACTCGAAATTCAACGCTTCGGCCAGGGCGTGGGGTTCATGATAGCTCACGGGCTGGAGATGCTTTAAAACCTGCCGGGCTTCCTGCTCGGTATACAGAGGTAGAGCGGGATCGTGACGAGAATATTTCTTCTTGTTGGCAAAGTAAGCGTCTCGCTCCTGAAGGTGGCCGGAATCCGGCAGAAGGAGGGAAAGCAGATCAGCGGTGGCCGGGGTGCAGTAGATCGGTCCCTTGAACCCCTCCTTGACCAACCGAGGCAGATACCCCGAATGATCGATATGTGCATGCGTCAGGACGACCGCATCCAGACTGTCGGGCTGAACCGGGAAAGGTTCCCAGTTGCGCTGTTTCAGGGATCTTCCGCCCTGAAACAATCCACAGTCAACCAGCAGACGCTGATCGTGGATCGACAATAAAAACCGTGACCCGGTTACCGTTTGGGCAGCGCCCAGAAATTGGATACTTGCCATTATTCCTTCCTTGAGCCGGAACTAACCATCAGTTCTCGTCGGTTTGACAGCAGGAATTCGGGAATGTCAGTATACTCCTGTCGGCCGTCGCCAGCCCGGCGCGATCGACTTTATTAATGGAGGGAGCTCATTCGTGGACAAGCCAATTGCACTTCAAATCATCTACTGCGACGATTGAAACTATACGCCTAGAGCCGCCTGGATGGCGCTTGAATTACTGACACTTTATCGGAAAGATATCTCGGAACTGAAGCTGATACCCTCCGGGGGGGGGGCCTTCGAGGTGAGTGTGAACGGAAAGCTGATATTTTCGAAATTAGAAGAAGGTCGCTTTCCGGAACCGAAGGAGCTGAAACAATCGATTGAGTCGGCCTAAACCTGCTTGAGTCGCCGCTGTCGCTTCAACAGGTACTGCAACCGTTTCCGGATTGAACTGTAATCGACATCGGCCAGCTTGCACCAGTAGGGAAATCCCTCTTCGTCACTGCTGATCCACTCAACTGCCTTGCGTTTCAAGAGTCGGTAGTCTTCTCGAGAAGTCTCTTTAACGCTGAACAGATCCAGCACGGCCTCGTGCCAAGCCTGACGTAAAATAGCCACCGCCAGGTTCTTCTCTGACCGGAAGTCTAACTGGTTAGACCGCTCCGTTTTGGGTGAAAGCCTCCTCAAACGCACCGAGGTATCATAGCATAGATCCCGCCCAAATCGGTTAATAAAAACTGTTGTGCTTTTCAAGAGGTCTGCTCGGCCCAATCTCGAAAAATGTGTGATGAGATTGGATCTTTCAATGGGCCGAGAACGGCCTAAACGTGGAATAATGAAATCATAGATGTGAATGCCGATGACAAGTGATGAAAAACGCTTTCACTGCATCATTGATGAGGAGTTAGAGCTTTGCCTGCTCAGCGAAGATGATACCCAGGCCCTGTTTGATCTCACTGAGGCGAACCGGGAATACCTGAGACAGTGGCTGATCTGGGTGGACAACATCGAGACCCTCTCTGATGTCCACAGGTACATCCGATCCAGCCTCGGACAGTTGATTGAAAACAACGGCTTTCAAACCGGGATCTGGTACCGGGGAGTCCTATCAGGGATCATCGGCTATCAAAATGTGGATTGGATTCACCGATCCACCACACTGGGCTACTGGGTAGGGGCCCCGTTTCAGGGGAAAGGACTGGTGACCCGGGGCTGCCACGCATTGATCGACTGGGCCTTCCAGGAATGGCAGCTGAATCGCATCGAGATCAGGTGTGTCACCGATAATGACCGCAGCCGGGCCGTTCCAGAGCGACTCGGGTTTACTCAGGAGGGGCATCTGCGGGAAGCGGAATGGTTGTACGATCACTTCGCTGATCTGGTGGTTTACAGCATGCTGGTCGACGAATGGGGAGAGAAGAAGGCTGACCGGCTAACCGCTGGTCGAAGACCAGCGCGTTTCAAGTTTCACGTTTAACGTTTCACGAAAGAAAGAATGAAACCCTGCGCCGAATCTGAATGGCCGCACGGCCGTGCGGCCATTCACAGCGAGGAAAGCGCGTTCCTAACCTCTTTGCGTTAAACGTGAAACCTGAAACCTGAAACGTCGAGGGCAGCCGAAGCGCTGCCCGAGGCCGCTCCCCCTCACACCGGTGGTCGATTATTGGTGCCATAGCCGGTCAGTTCTACATAGCCCTGTCCGATCTGCTCCCCCTCGGAGTTCACAACACTCACGGCTCCCTCCCAATAGTAGAGATCAGCAATCAGCCGGCTTCGATTTTCCTGCTGGGCCAGCAAGGGAATGATCTCATATTGAGTATCTCCCAACCTCACCTTCCAGCGAGCAGGATAGACGGCACCGCTGACGGGACTGGTCCAGTTCCCCGTGACCTGGACGCTCCATTCCTCCGTCTCCAGGTATCGGACTTCTCCCGTCGAAGAAACTTGAGTCCCACGAGCAAAATCACTGGCGCCACTGGGATCACGCAGGTGATAAAGCATGATCTCCTGTCCCTCATCCAATTGCAGACTGAACCAATCCCAGCCCACCTGAGTTTCGGCTAACTGATTGGAACCAAACTCCTTATCCATCCAACTCTGCCCCTCAACCTGCCAACGATCCCCCTCCAGGGAAAGCGTTCCCCGGGTTCGGAGGCGAGTAAAACTGTAATACTGGCTGGCGGCACCAGGGCGTTTACCCTTGCGGCTGTAACCATTGGGACCCTGAAAGACCAGGGGCTTGGCGGGTGTTGTGGACAGGCTAAAGGCCATTCCGCGGACCGGGTCACTCATTTTAAAGTCAAAACCCTCGCCATTCCACAGGAGTTCCCACCGATCCGCACCTCCTGCCGGAGGCAGACTCCAGGCGATCAAAGGGTCGTCCGGAATCCCAAAGCCTCCCAACATCGCGACCTCCCGGTAGAAGACCTCACTGAAAACATGGCGACGGCCGCTCAAATCAGTGATAGCGGCATGTCCCATGATCAAGCTATGGGCGGCCCACTTGGAATCCAGCCGGGACGGCTGCGGATGCAGTCCGATTCTGAACAGGGTGAATTGATATCCAAAACGCCGCCGAGGGGCCTCCGTCGAAGTGAGATGTCCCGTGAAGTACCACCACTCGGTGCGATAACCCGAGTGAGCCCAATGATCCCGGGGGAAGGCCCACTCGAAGTCGGGTTCGGCTATCTTCCACTCGGGCTCCGCCACAGGCATCTGAAGGGCCAGAAACAGAGGCAAGAACCACCTAGAAATCATCGCGACTCAACTCCGTAGCCGGGGCCTTGCTGGCTCGAAAGGCCGGGTATAGGCTGGCCAGAAGGGAAGCCGCCAGAATGGTCACATACTGGCGGACCAGGGGCCCGCCCGGCCAATAGGCCTGGATGGTCCACCCGAAATAGGCTCGATTGACAAGGTAGATCAAAATGGCCGCCAGGGCGATGCCCCCGATTGTGCCCAGAGTCAAACCAATCAGTCCCATCCCCAGGCCCTTTCCCACAAAGATCCGGAATATCTGGAAACGACTGGCTCCCAGGGCCCGATAAAGAGCCAACTCGGAAACCCGTTCTCGAGCCAGCACGAGCAAGGTCAAAACGATGCCGCAAACGGCAATCAACAGGCTCATGATCTGAAGAATTCTGACCACTGCGAAGGTTTGATCGAAAATCTCAAAGATCTCCCGGCGCAGGTGCTGATTGCTGCGCATGCGCAGGGGAATTTCTGGGAAGCGTGCCTTCAACTCGTCAATCACCTGATCCGGCTCACGATCCGGCTCGAGATAAAGGGAGAGTGAGTTGATAGGAGACGGCCCGAAGTGCCGGTTCATGGTGGCCAGATCCATGGCCGCCGAACCCACCTCAGAAGAATAATCGTAGTAAATCCCCGCGATAGGAAACTCCCTCACTCCTTGAGAGCCGTACAGGGTAATTCGATCACCCACCTCAAGGCCTGACTTATAGGCCAACGGTTCAGCAATGAGGACCTCACCCTGCTCCTTCAACTGCTGGTGCACCTTCAGGCGGTCTCCCGCCAGCAGTGTGAAACGTGACTGGTCCGCCTCAGCCAGCTTCATCTCCACTCCGACCAGGGAAATCCGCTTCTCCCCCGTGGAAACAAATATGCGGCGCAACTCCTCAGAGGATTCTACTCCCGGATGAGACACTATTTGAGCAACCAGCTCCTCGTCCATGGTGGCCTCCGAACCGGCCCTCCAGGATGGAGTGGTGATATAGACATCGGCCTGAATCGTGGTTTGGACCCACAACCGGACCGTCTCGCGAAAACTACCGACCATCAGAGTGATCCCCACCAACATACTCACGGCAATGGCCAGCGATGCGGATGCAAAGGAGGTGTTCTGAAGTTGGGTTGAAAGGGTTTTCAATGCGTAGGCCAGATTAAAGCCTCGAACAGTAATCCGAGCACACGCCTTCTGAATCAAGAACGGAGTCAACAGGGGAAGAGAAAGCAGAACGGACCCGGCCAGCACGAACCCGGCCGGCTTCCAATTCTGGCCAAAAAACCAAAACCATAATCCGGTAAGGACCAATTGGAACCATCCGGCGACAAACAAAGGCCCGGAAACGGAACGGACCTTTTCACGAAGGGTCACCACACTCAACAGAGCCTTGCTGTCTCGCCGGCTCATGTCCAGAGCCGGAAGAATCGCTCCGGCGAGGGCACCACCCACTCCCACGCAGCAAGCCAAAATGTAAAGTGAAACAGGCAGCCCCAGAGACTCGATTTCTTCGAGGAGATAAAGATTGGTCAGGGTTGAACTGACCATCTCGACGTTCTGCTGCGCCACCCAGTACCCCAGCGGAAGGCCCAGAAGTACTCCAAGTACTCCCAGGAACACCACTTCCGCCAGAATCAGACCAAGAACCTGTTCGGAGGTGGCACCCAGGGAGCGCAATAATCCAAACTCGGTTCGCCGTCTCAGCAAAGAGGCCTGAGTACTGGTGTAGACCAGAAAAAGCCCCACGAACAGACTGATGAAACTCAGGGCGGTTAAATTCAAACGAAACGCTCCCATCAAATCGGCAGCCTGGCTTTCCCGTTGCTCCGGGGTCACGACCTGGACCGATGGGCCCAGCCGCTCTTGAAGGCGCACCCTGAGTTCATCCCGGTCGCTTCCCTCTTGCATCTGGACATCGATCTGATGAATCCGACCGGAAACGCCCAGCAAGGCCTGGGCCTGGGCGATGTCCATCACCGCCAGTTTACGGCTGGCCAGGGGATTCATTTTCTGGAAATCCACCAGAGCGCCGATCAACAGATTCACCTGGCGAGTCCCACTCGTCACTGAAATCGAATCCCCCGGAGACCACCCCATCTCCCGGGCCAGGACCGGGGTCACGGCCAGCCAGCCCGGTTCGGAAACCGCTTGAGAAAGGTCCTCTGATGGGCTTCCCCAGGGGGGACGAACCGGAGAAAAAAGATCGACTCCATAGATCTTCAGGAACAACAAATCCTGCCCCTCCACAGCAGCATCCACCTGGTAAAGAGGCCAGGCCGCAGCCACTCCCTTCACCCCCAACACCTGTGGATAGAGGGTTTCGTCAAAGGTGGTCGTCTGACCCAGGACGCTCAGATCCGCCTCTCCACTGATGGCTCGAATTCCGGCTGAAAAGGCACCGATGGCATTACGATTGATGATTTGAATGGCCAGCACCGAGGCGACCCCCAGGGCCACTCCAAATACCGTTAGAAGGAACAAACTGGGAGCCTTGACGAACCGGGCTCCTGTAGCCTGGATGCAATAGCGAATCACGATTTCTCCAACACTCCGCTCTGCAGATGCCAGACCTGGTCTGCCAGACTCGCCAATTCTGGACTGTGGGTCACATAGACCAGGGTACTCCTCTCCTTTGAAGCCAGATCAAGCATCAAGTTCATCACCCGTTGGCTGTTTTCATCATCCAGGTTGCCGGTGGGCTCATCGGCAAGGAGCAGCTTGGGTCTTCGAAGAAGGGCCCGGCAAATGGCTACCCTCTGAGTTTCACCACCGCTGAGTTCCTGGATGTTGTCGTTCTGGCGGTCCAACAACCCCACCCCGTCCAAAAGCTCCACAACCCGGTCCTCACACTCAGAGGCCGAACCTCCAGCAATGAATTCAGGCAAAGCGACGTTCTCGGCAACCGAAAGGTGGGGAAGCAGATAAAAGAATTGAAAGATCAACCCGATGTCCCGACGCCGCAACAGAGTTCTGGCCCGTTCCGATAAAGCACTCAGGTTGTGATCGGATATCAAGACCTCGCCCTGGCTGGGCACATCGATGGCAGCCGCCAGGTGCAAAAGGGTGGACTTGCCGCTCCCGCTACGGCCCATGATCGCGATTTTTTCTCCGGCTGAAATACTGAAGGAGACGTCTCGCAGGGCAAAGCGACCGTCACCCGGGACGCTCTCGTAGATCTTGCTGACACGGCGAAAGATGAGTGCCGACGCCCCGCTCGTTTGGTTCATCGCTGTCGGCCCATGTTATGCATATTCTAGGCTAGCCTGGATCATGCAAGCTAAGGCGAAAGTCGTTCGAGCTGCCACTTACCATCGGATTGGCGTGTGTAAAGAAGCCGATCATGCAGTCGATCCGAACGACCCTGCCAGAATTCAAGGGACTCGGGGCGCAAACAATACCCCCCCCAGAAGGAAGGCAGTGGAATCTCTTCTCCTTCATACTCGGCCGTCAACTCAACAATGCGCTTTTCAAGGATGTCGCGGCAGCTGATCACCTGGCTTTGACGGGAAGCATGAGCACCGATCTGGCTTCCTCGAGGACGCCCCTTGAAGTAGGCAGCAGATTCCTCAAGCGACACCTTGGCGACTCTTCCAATGATGGAAATTTGTCGAGTCAACTGCCGCCAGTGAAAAACTAATGCCGCATAAGGATTCTCAGCGAGGTCTCTCCCCTTACGGCTCTCATAATTGGTATAAAAGACAAACCCCTTCTCATCAAATCCCTTGAGCAACACGACTCGTGCTGAGGGTCGACCGTCAGCGCCTGCCGTGGACAAGCTGGCCGCTTCAGGGAGGTCCGGCTCCGCGGCCAGACTGTCCTGAAACCACAGATCAAATTGTTTGATGGGATCGGGATCCGCGTTTTTTTTCGTGAAATCCATCGAATGCGTTAAACCTCGGCTCGCAGCGACTCCAGAGGCGGCCGAGACGTCAGCCCTCGACTGCTGAGAGCGCCAATCAACATCGTAAATCCCACAACGACACACAACACCAACACCACGGGTTGAATCTCCATGACAAAGACAGTATCAAACAGAAAGAAAGCCAGGGCCCAGCTGGCACCCACTGCCAGTATCAATCCGGTGAGGGCTGAAAAAAAGCCCAGGAACAGATATTCAATGGCCATGATTTTCCGGATCTGCTGTCGGGAGGCTCCCAGGGTTCTCAACAACACACTTTCCCGGATACGCTGGTAGCGACTACTGATGACGGCGCCCACCAGAACCACCAATCCGGTG
Organism: Acidobacteriota bacterium; assembly: GCA_036445815.1. GTDB lineage: Bacteria > Acidobacteriota > UBA6911 > RPQK01 > JADFOI01 > JAPYTY01. Next base: position 18,618 of record JAZFRU010000413.1, read on the forward strand.
ATGATGCTGAACAAGGCCATGGTTCGAATGACGAAGGTAACGTTGTCCAGAACGGCGTCCACCGTCTCCATGACCAGAGCCATGTCGATAGTGGAGACATTAGGGAAACGCTGAACCACCGTTCGCTGCAACTGGGCGGACGCTTCCGCAGAACCAACCTGGGTCATCAGGACATGGAACTGGGGAGCTTCCTCCAGAACCCCCACGGGAAAGACCACAAAAAAGTTGGTCTGCATCCGTTCCCAATCCACCTGACGAAGGCTTCCTATCGTTGTTTCGATTGGCATACCCTGCACATCAAACACCAGCTGATCTCCCGGAGCGACCCCTAAATCCTCGGCAATGCTCTTTTCCAGAGAAATCTGAACTTCACCGGAGGGACCGTTGACGCTGCCGTGCCACTCCCCGGCCATGAGTTCCTCGGAATCGATCAAACGGTCACGATAGGTCGAACGATATTCTCTGAAAAGGGCCCAATCACGCCGTCGATGATCAGGATCTTCTGATATTTCCTGGACGGTCCGGCCGTTGATGGAAGCCAGGCGCATGGTCACGATGGGCACATCCTGCTGAACGGGGAGATCCATGGAACGGACGATCTGAAGAATCTCCTCTCTTTGATCGCTTTGAATATCGAACAGTACCATGTCGGGCCGGTCCCCACTGCCAGCCAGGGAAACGGCATTGAGCAAGGTTCCCTGAACCAGGAACAGAGTGGTGATCAGAAACGTTCCCAGACCCAGGGCCAGCATGACCACGGTGGTTTGATTGTTGGGGCGGTGAAGATTGGCCAAACCCTGACGCCACACATAACTCCAGGAATCAGGGAAAAACCTTCTGATGAGAGCTGTGATCAGATTGGCCACCGCGAGCAGGAAAAGAAAGGCCACCATCGTCCCGCCGGCGAAGGCCAGTCCCTGAGTCCAGCTCTGTGTCCGGGAAAGGGAAAACAGGCAAATGGCCAGGGCAATGAGGCCGTAAACCAGCCATCGGAGGGGATCCCGAGGAAGGGGGTTTTCCTTCTGGTAGGTGAATCGAAGAGCCACAAGAGGCGAGATTCTTCTGACGGTTAACAAAGGAAGCAGCGCGAAAAGGAGTCCAAACCCCAGGCCCATTCCCAGGCCCTGCCAGACGGCTCCCCAGGACACCTCAAAAGAAATGACCACGGGCAGAAAGTTCTTCAGAACGGGTGGCATCAAATTCTGGACACCGATTCCCAGCAGTGCCCCCGCAGCACCTCCCACCAGACTCATCACGGCAGCCTGAATGACATAGATCATCGAGGCTTGCTGGGAACTCGCTCCCAGGCACCGTAGGACAGCAACCGTGTTGAGCCTCTGTCTGATGTGAATGTGAATGGCGCTGGCCACTCCGATGCCGCCCAGCACAAGAGCAATGAAGCCCACCAGGCTCATGAAGCGGTAAAGGTTCTCCATCGAACGGCCCAGTCTTCTCTTGCGGTCTTCCACGGTGATGGTCCGCAGACGCTGCTCATCCAGATGAGGCCTGGCATCCTCGAGCAATTGGTCCACATTGGTCGAGGTACCCCACCGAAAGGCATTTCTGTAGCTGACCCGGCTTCCAAACTGAACCAGCTCCGTCTGGCTCAGATAACTGAGAGGAATGTAGACTCGCGGGGCAATCAGGGTCTCGGTCATCGTCTCCCCGGGAATTCTCTGAAGCTTCCCGGCGACGGTGAAAAGAAAGGCCCCGATCTTCACAGAATCACCGACCTCGACGTCAAACTGGAGCATCATACGATCGTCGACCAGGGCATAGGGACCCTGTCGAAACCGTTCAGCTGCCTCAGGAGGAGAGGTCACCAGTTCTCCATAGTAGGGAAAATCTCCCTCCAGGGCTCTGATCTCGACCAAACGCATGCCGTCACTCGCGGGAAAGTACACCATGGACGCCATGCGCACCTCCCGCGATTGGTCGCCTCCCCAGCTGCGAAACAGCTCTTCCGTCTCCTCACTAAAGGGTTCACGGATGGTGACAACCAGATCCGCCCCCAGCAATGATTTGGCCTGTTCATCGACGGCCCGCTCCAGGTTGTGGCCGAAGGAGTTGATGGCGACCAGGGCAGCCACCCCCAGGATTATGGAAGACACGAACAGAAACAGACGTTTACCGGTGGTACGGCTCTCTCGCCAGGCCATCTTCCAGACCCATCCATTCAGCAAGGAGAACTTCATAAGGCAAGATCTCTACTTGGGTATTGCAAATTCTGGTCGGAATGAATCATCCCTCCCTTTAACTCGATGACTCGCTGAGTTCGTCGAGCCAGCTCCAGATCATGGGTGACCAGAACCAGAGTCGTCGCGGCGGCATCATTCAGCTCAAACAAAAGATCGGTGACCCTGTCACTGGTCTCTGCGTCCAAATTCCCGGTGGGTTCATCTGCGAACAGGATTCTGGGATGATTGATGAAGGCTCGAGCCAGGGAAACCCGTTGTTGTTCACCACCGGACAGCTGGGCAGGATAATGATCCAATCGATCCCCCAAACCGACCTGATTCAAAAGTTCGATTGCCCTGCTTTTGACATGAGTCTCCGCCCGAAGCTCAATCGGAACCACCACGTTCTCGAGGGCGGTGAGGGTTGGGATCAGCTGGAAGGTTTGGAAGACAAATCCCACCGATTCACTGCGGACCCGGGCCATCTGGTCCTCATCCAACTCGTTCAAGGAAACGCCGTTGAGTACAACTGAACCCGAAGTGGGACGATCCAGCCCGGCACACAGGCCCAACAGGGTGGTCTTGCCGCTCCCGGAGGGTCCGACCACGGCACAACAGGAACCCTGGGTCAGAGAAAGCGAGACCCTGTCCAAAACGGTCAAGGTGCGCTCACCGCTTTGGTAGGTTTTAGTCAAATCCTTCACTTCTAGAACCGTCTTCTCCATATAAAGATCCCGTCTCCTTCTTCTTTCCCGGAACATCTCTCGGGGCGTCATCGACGCCCCTGACCGCCCATTCCGTATATCATACTAAAGTGCCTCGCTTTGAAAATACGATAATGTCTGGGTATGCGGCCACGGAGATAGGGTCCGAAAGCGCAATGCAGCCACCTCAGACACATCGGTGTATTTCGGCTTCAAGGCACCGGTTGATGAATGTTTTACCTCTCGTTTTAATTTTGGTTATGCTCCCTCTGGGAATGGCCATGATAACCCCTTCCAGCGAGGGCCAGGTGACGTTAACTTCAGATGACGAAAGTCGAGTGATCCTCTTTTTCGGCGACAGCCTGACGGCGGGATACCAGCTGAATCCTGCACGAGCCTTTCCTGCCTTGATCCAGCAGAAGATCGATGCCGAAGGCTGGCCGTATCGGGCGGTCAACGCAGGTCTCAGCGGAGAAACCAGTGCCGATGGAGTCCGACGGATTGACTGGGTCACACGGGACAAAGTCGATGTTCTGGTCCTGGAACTCGGTGCCAATGACGCACTGAGAGGCATCCATCTGGATGCCACCGAGGCGAATCTGCAAAGCATCATAGACCGAGTACGAACGAAAAACCCAGATGTGCGTCTGGTCATTGCGGGAATGCTCATGCCCCCCAACCTGGGGGTTGACTACGTCAAACGCTTCCGAACCCTGTTCGTGGACCTGGCAGAAAACAACCAGGGGGCCCTGATTCCCTTTCTTCTGGAAGGGGTGGCGGGAATCGCCTCCCTCAACCTTCCAGATGGGATTCATCCGACCGCCGAAGGGCACAAACGACTGGCTGAGAATGTATGGAAGGTTCTCAGGCCGCTGCTG